>DATNQE010000760.1:0-4597 GCA_036702895.1 Trichocoleus sp.
AATGCTTGAATTTTTACGATTGATAATTGATTAGCGCTGTCTTTTGGATGCTTTTCCCATAAGGAGCCTTGGAGACTATTTTCGCTAAACTCATAGCTATTGATGCATCTTTCAATCGTGTCAGCTTGTGAGAGGCATCCCTTTTTTAATAACAAGCCTCTCGTGCATAGGGTTCGCATTGCTGCCATATTGTGGCTTACAAAGAGTACGGTTCTTCCCTCTTTGTAAGAGACCTCGCTCATTTTCCCTAGACATTTTTTTTGAAACTCTAAATCCCCCACTGCAAGAACTTCGTCAACAACTAAAATCTCTGGTTCTAAGTGAGCGGCAACGGCAAAAGCAAGCCGTACATACATACCCGAAGAGTAACGCTTTACCGGAGTGTCTAGAAACTGACTAATCTCTGCAAACTCAACAATCTCGTCAAACTTGCGGCTAATTTCTGCTTTGCTCATGCCCAAAATTGCTCCGTTGAGAAATATATTTTCTCGTCCGGTCAGCTCTGGGTGAAAGCCTGTACCGACTTCCAGCAAACTAGCAACACGTCCCTTTAACTGGATTCGGCCTGTTGTGGGTTCTGTAATGCGACTGAGAACTTTTAGTAGGGTGGATTTGCCCGCTCCATTGCGACCAATAATGCCAACAACTTCACCCTGCTTCACTTCAAACGAAACGTCTTTGAGCGCCCAAAATTCCTCTTGAGCTTGTTTAATTCGTTGATGATTAGGTTTATGAAAACTACGTCCTAGAGACTTGATGCGATCGCTAATTACATCCCGCAAGGCGGTGTAGCGATAGGCACCTTGCTGCTGTTGACCAAGGACGTATTTCTTACCTAAATTTTCGACGCGGATAACCGTGTCAGACATGATGGCGAGGGCTGTGCAGGGGCAATTTAGCTACTGACAGTGTGCCCACAAAGCTTTATGAACGTGTCAAGAGGACTTACATAAAGTTACGCAGGCGGCTGTCCTGCGAGCCGTTAGACACGGCGTAAAAGCGCTTTCAAAGCAGGTTCTCATAGAACAGGTCCGCTCGTTATGGCTCCGCTGCGATCGCAGTCTTAATCCTCTGGATGTCCTACTCCAGGCGGCTCAGGCGAGCCAGCTCCATGTCTAGATCGGCTGCTAGCTCCCGCAGGACCGCTGCGCTAATCGCTCTCATAAATGATCTTTCCTGTCTCTAGAACCCGCTGCCCAAAGTAGGGGTCTAGCGATTCTAGCGGCTTCAGGTCTAACCCAGCGCTGGCTGCACTCGTTAGCAGCGGCTACAGCGCCAAAGTAGTGATCCTTAGCGATTCCTTCAACGGCCAGGTCGATGTCTGAATCCGGGCCAAAGCGGTCTTTTACCAAGAGCCAAGCATAATGATGCGCGTAGCTCCAAACGCTTGCCGCAGGCGCTCGGCAATCTGCTCGACCTCGGCCCAGGCTTGAGTTGTGGCCTGCTGCTGGTGCTGCTGTTGAGCGGCCATGGCTTTGCGCCAGTATTCTGAGTGCTGAGGGTCTACCATAGGCCACCGGAAGTCATCGCTTAGCCTTGAGGGGTTAGTTGCGATCGCACACTCTCAAGAAAAACGGCCACGTCCCTGAACAGCGTTTTTTGAAGCGCCTAGGCAGCTTCTAGATTGCTCATTAGCTGGGCCATAGTCAATACTTACCCCGTAGGCGTGGCGGAAGAAGTGGCGAAACGCCCTAAGCCCATTCAGCAGGCGGTAACTCTCTTGAGAGATAACGGCAGGTCGCACCCCAACAACCGGTTGCGACATTCGCTGCAGCAAACGGCTGTGCCACTGAGCAGTCTCTACAACATTATTCTCAAAGTAGGCAGCGATGACCTTAAACAAGTCCTCGGCTGCTCCATAGACGTTGTGGATTTGGTAACCCACGCTCTCTAGTTTTTCGGGCTGCTCCGAGGAGAGACCTTGAGACCGGCTGTCCAACAGTTCATAAATCTGCTCTAGGGTTGTTTGCTGAGCCTTTAGGTCAGCTTCTAGGAGCGCGAAGGTGCGTTTGTCCATATCACTCCGGTTTGACGAATGCGATCGGCAAAGGGACACATGTCTAGCAGCACCAAATCTACATCTCGCTCCACTGCTTCTGATAGGGCCGCCATGGCGACAAAAAAAGTCTCTGGTGCTATGGTCTCAACCGCCACATCTACATCCGAGCGTGGGGTGAAGCGGCTGGGTTGGGTCAGCGAACCAAACAAGTAAGCCCGGTCAATACCGTAGTCAGCAGCGTTATCGTTTAGCCATGCTAAAACCACTGCAAGCAGTTCCTGTCTTGACTGCTCCCAGCAATTCCGCTTCTCACCGATGGCTTGCTGCAGTAACGAAAAGTTGTTCTCGGGAGCCGAGTTAACCGCCACAGCACGCATCCCAAAACTGCAAATGACCTTGCAAACTACTTTGAGGATACGCCGAGGGCGGTCTGTTTGGCCTCCACCATCATGCGGGCCACATCCGGCATTTTGAATTGGGCCTGCCAGCCGAGCTGCTGCTGAGCTTTAGCCGGGTTGCCCTGGCCTCTGGCAATTTCTGAGGGGCGAAACAGGCTCTCATCGATCATGACGTGGTCGTGCCAGTTCAGCCCCACAGCTGAAAACGCCGCTTCAATAAAGCTTTCTAACTTGTAAGATGCGCCTGTAGCAATCACGTAGTCCTCAGGCTTGTCCTGCTGCAGCATGCGCCACATGGCCTCAACGTATTCTGGCGCCCAGCCCCAGTCACGCTCAATGGCAGTATTGCCTAGCTGCAGGATTTCTTTACTGCCTGCGGCAATGCGGCAGGCAGCGGTGGCAATCTTTTGGGTGACAAAGCGCTCTGGCCGTAGCGGCGACTCATGGTTAAACAAAATGCCAGAGCAGGCAAACAGGCCATAGGCCTCTCGGTAGTTAGCCACTTCCCAAAAGGCTGTAGCCTTAGCAACGCCGTAGGGACTGCGCGGCCGAAAAGGGGTATTTTCGTCTGCGGGCTCACCTTGAGTATTGCCGAAGCACTCACTGGAGCCAGCGTTGTAAAACCGGATAGGCTGATCGACAAACCGAAGCACCTCCAGCAGGTTGAGGGTAGCGGTTGCCATGCTCTCCAAAGTTTCCACCGGCTGATCAAAAGACAGCCCTACCGAGCTTTGTCCTGCCAGGTTGTAAATTTCATCGGGGTCAAAGCGCGTTACCACCTGAAGCACGCTGCGAAAGTCGGTCGTTGCCATCGACACCAGCTTCACGCGGTCGTAGATGCCGAGCTGCTTCAGGTTCCCAAAGGAGGACATTTGAGCATCCCGCGAGGTGCCACAGACGCTGTAGCCTTTTTCCAGCAGCAGCTTTGCTAGATAGGCCCCGTCTTGGCCTGAAATTCCACAGATCAGTGCTTTCTTCATGTCCCTCTAGCGGTTTAACGGCTCTGGTTATACCTAGATTACGTCAGCAAAGGTGCGCTCCATGCGACGGAAGTAGAGAATGCCTGTGGCCAGCAATCCCGCCACTAGCAGCAGCGAAAGGAGAAAACCTGGCCAGTAAAGCTGCACATCGCCCCCAATGATGGCCCAGCGAAAGCCGTCAATAACGCCCACCATCGGGTTGAGCGAGTACAGCAACCGCCATCGCTCAGGCACGATGGTGCTGCTAAAGCCGACCGGCGAAACATACAGGCCAAACTGCACCAAAAACGGCACTACATAGCGAAAGTCGCGGTACTGCACATTTAGTGCCGCCAGCCAGAGCCCGCCGCCAATAGCTGCTGCAAAGGCTGCCAGGACAAACAAAGGTAGGGTGAGAATGCGCCAGGAGGGCACGGCATCGTACCAGGCCATCAGCCCCAGCAAAATTACCCCCGAAATCAGAAAGTCTACAAAGCTGACAATTACCGCACTCGTTGGCACGACCAGCCGAGGAAAGTACACCTTAGAAATGAGATTGGCGTTGTTGATCAGGCTATTACTGCACTCGCTCAAGGCACTAGCAAAAAACTGCCACGGCAGCATGGCCGAAAAGACCAAAATTGGATAAGGCGCATCGCCTTCTGAAGGGAGATCAGCCAATCGACCAAACACCACCGAAAAGACCACCATGGTCAGAAAAGGCCGAATCAGCGCCCAGGCAACGCCAACAGCAGTTTGCTTGTAGCGCACTAAGATGTCGCGCCAGGCCAAAAAGTAAAACAGCTCGCGGTAGCGCCACAGATCGCGCCAATATTGAGCTTCGGTGCGGCCTGCTTCGATGACTAGCTCAGGAGCATCGTGGGACATGGGGGCAAAGGGGACATAACGTGGGAATTCGAGGTTAACGTTCCCGTTATAGCGCTGCAAAATACAGCTTTGACCAGAAAGCTTAGAACAGCACAATGGATGGCTGCTGGATCGGGGGAGCATTGTGAGCGGCTGGGTCTGTTTTTGGCACTCCAGAACCGCCTTGCTAACTGGTCATGCCCCTACCCAACCTCGACTCCCTGCTGCACCGGCATTTTCTGCCACAGGGGAATCTCGACTAAAAAGCGCGTGCCTCGCCCGGGACTGGAAATGCACTTGAGCTGACCATGGTGCCGGTCGACTACGATTTGATAGCTAATCGCCATTCCCAATCCGGTGCCTTTACCCACAGG
>DATNQE010000767.1:0-2823 GCA_036702895.1 Trichocoleus sp.
GCCTTCTCGTGCTCACTAGGGCGTGACGTTGGCATAATCCACCTCCGGCTCTTGGGATGTGCCCGCAGGCTGAACATTCACGCTCATGCCGCTGGCGGTATGGACGTACTCGGGAAACTGAAGCCAGAACTGCACCAGTTCAATGGCCTGCTGCTCTGCGCTCAGGTTGGTGAGCTGGGCAAAGCCCTCGGCCTGACCATCAAATACGCCCAGCTGCTGGTTTAGTTCCCACAGCTGATCATTGACGGCTTTGTAGCGCTCAGTGATGAACTTCTCCACATCGCCACTTTCTCGACCTTTCTTCAGCAGGTAGGTGGCGCGGGTCAGCACTGACTCCCTGATACGACCAGAGCCGAGCTGACTGGGCTTAGGAACGGGTTCGCCGTCTGCGACTAGGGTGGCTGCGTTCTGCTGGGCTGCAGTTACTTCTGCCTCAACCTGGGTGCGGACGTAGTTAAGTACGCGAGGGCCAAGGGCCAGAGTTAGGAAGATGCCACCCAGGGCAAGGTGCTTGGGTTTGAGCGCAATCTTCTTAGAGCTCATCGGTCGGACCCTCCAGAATCTTGCTCCAAAACATCAGGCGGGCCTCGCCTTCGCTGCCATCGACCATTGCCTCATTAAGCTTGCGGCGGGCAATCTTGCGCAGCACTTCGCCCTCGGTTGGGGGCGGGGTGGTGGCAAACCAGGCGACCGAAAAGCCTAGCAGTGCAAAGAGGATGACCCCGTTGGTCACCTCTTCGATTAGCTGGGCATGCCGCTGGTTGGCGGTGATAACAACGCTCAAGTCTCGGCCAACGTAGCTGGCCACCGTTACAGCGCCCAGGTAGGCCCAGTAGCGCCATTCGTGCATTCGTCGCCAGACCCGCTTGCCAATACGGATGGCAAGGATCAGGCCAAAAAGGTCTCGTAACATGGAAGGGTTCCTTTGGAAGAAGGGACAAGCCCCCGGTAGGGCCTCGAAAACTCACCGGGGGTTATTGCTGAATTGCTGACTCCGCTGCGATTTCATTTGCTTCTAGGACTATCTGCTGCGCTACTGTCGGTGTAATTTCTCCTAGCTGGGCCGGTGGTAACCCCCTGCCAGGTGCGCTGCAGCAAAGACATTCTGAGTAGTCTTCTGGCACTGCTTAGCTCGGCGCTTTGGAGCTCAGTCTTCGAGCAAGGCTGATAGCTCACTCCAATTGCGCTGCGGCAGTGCACTCGGCGCAACTGGACCTTCACTTGTGCCAGGCGTAAGGGTGACCGGACTACTGCCTTGGGCCTGCTGCTGCAAGAGCTGCCGCCGCTCAATAGCGATGCCTTGAATTAGTTCATTGATGTCGTCCGTGTGGAAGTGAGCTTGCTCCGCCTGTAAGTAGGCCAGCGTAGAAGGTTTGAGACTTACCCTCATCGATTGCCTCCTAGGACCATGGCGGCTAACCTTTGAAGCCCTCTGGCATTGGCCCAAACTCCGTCTCGCACCGGCAGAATGCCCTGTTGCCGCAGCAGCTCCTGAACCAACGGCAACTGTGAACCGCCGCCGATAGCAATCACAGCCGAGCTGGTGGGCGTCCATTTGGCTCCCACCTTGAGCGCTCCCTTCAATACTGTTGAGATCCAGGGCTTGAGTTCCGCCTGGTAAACCTCCTCGAACGACCAGACCCCCTGGATGCCGTACAAAAAATCGCCTCGCTCAATGCCCTCCCGAATAATTTGACGGTCTCCCTCCTGAGCAAGCCGCCGGATGACCGTCGTGTTCTTAGCGACCGCGTCAATGAGCGCCTGCACACCGCCGGGTGAGACCTGCCGATCCACCAGCTTGCCCTTGGCCCCAAAAACACTGACCACCGTGGTGCCGCTGCCAAAGTCATAGACCAGCGTTTGATTTGTCAAATCAGCCTCAACGCAGTGCGCGATCGCACCAGCGCCCTCATCGAGAGTCTTCAGGACTTCTACCCGCACGCAAGAAGGCTCAGCAGCCCCATTGAAACGTACTGTATGACACCCGGAGAGCCGCTCTACCAGCTCATCTCCCATCGCCTTTTGGTGGTGAATAGAGGCCATAACGGCAAGCTCCCAAACTGGACGGTGGGGCAGCGTAGAGAGCGCACCTAGTAATAAGGGCAAGCCGTGACTGAGCTTGCCGTGACGGTCATCGACCACTCGCAGATAGCCTTCAGGATTACGTTGATAAGCAGCTTTACCCGATAGCCAGCTATGGCCAACGAGAGCCGTAGCATTCCCCTCCAAATAAGACACCAGACCTCCGGTAGCAGGAGCATCAAAGAGATTGCCGTGCACCGGTTGGATGTAGGACGGGATGCGGACTTCCTGGTAAGGCAGCACTAGCTTAGCTGCCCCATTACCGATATCAAGACCGGTTGGTAAAGCGTGGCAGATTGTAGCCAGATGATGGCGTCCTGCTGCCTTGGACTGACGAAGCAGTTGCATAGCAATGAAAATCTCCTTAAGAAACTGACAGAGATTGGCAGGTAGTGAAGTGTTCTTGCCTGCTTTTGGATGTTAAGGTAGCATACCTAATATCATAGTGATATACTTTGAGCGAGAAAAGCTTACAAAGTATTGAGGTGCGATAACGTTGATGCCAGAAGAGTTGTTCGAGGCAGGTGTTGACGTGCCCTCTAAGTGGCGGATTTGCGCATATTTTCCCGACGAGGAAGTAATTAAACTTCTCGAAAAGCAAGCTGCTGCAGAGAACAGAAGTCTCAGTAACCTCGCTGCAACGATTCTGATGAAGGCTGCCAAGGAGTACGAGAGGCAGACAGCAGAAAAGGAGGAGAATCAGCAGAAGTGACTCAGTGCAATAGCGTCTTTATCGCTGTA
>DATNQE010000770.1:0-7736 GCA_036702895.1 Trichocoleus sp.
GACAGCGAGTACGAAGAGGGCTTCGTCAAGTTCGTCAGCCAGATTCTCAAGCGGGATGAGAACAACGACTTTTTGGAGGCGTTCTTCCCCTTTCAGCAGAAAATCGCCAACTACGGCATTTTCAACTCCCTGGCCCAGACCCTGCTGAAGATCACCACCCCCGGCGTGCCTGACTTCTACCAGGGCACTGAGCTGTGGGACTTTAGCATGGTGGACCCCGACAACCGTCGCCCGGTACAGTACGAGGAGCGCCTGTCGTTCCTGCAGGAGATCAAGCGCCGCAGCCAGACGGGTATGGAGAGTCTGCTCTCTGACCTGCGGGCCACGCGCCATGATGGCCGCATGAAGCTGTTTCTGATTACCCGCGCTCTGGCGGCTCGGCGAGCGGCGCTGCCTGTGTTCGAGCAGGGGGACTATGTGCCCCTGCAGGTAGAAGGTAGCCGAGCGGGGAACATTATGGCCTTTGCTCGAAGCTACGAAGGACGCAGTGCGATCGCAGTTATCCCCCGCTTCCTCTCGGCCCTGATCGAACCCGATCAAGATCCCTTAGGCGAAGCTATCTGGGGCGACACAGCTCTGGTGCTGCCCGAGAATTTACAGGGGCCTTGGCGGGAGAGTCTGACCGACTATGAAATTGAGGATCAGCGGCGACTGCCAATCAGCAAGATTCTGCAAAACTTCCCAGTAGCCCTACTGATCAAGGGTGAATCTCAGTAAGGTGGATTCGAAAGTTTCCAGAATTTCCTTACTGTGTATATCCCAACCTACGCGCCTGCCAGGGAGCAGCTCTCTCCCTGGCAGGTCAAAGTTCTTCGCGCTTATATCAAGACCACCTGGGGAACCCTTTCCCGCTCTTTAACCCACATTTTGGCCGCCGCCAGAGATGACAAGGTGGAGCACCGCCCCGGTCAAACCTGGCCCGTTTACATCTCGACCAAAGAAGACCGTAAAGCGGTAGAACAGGCGCTCCAAGCTGCCCTGCCTGCTGAAGAATTCGCTCAAATCGACCTGCGTCCGCTGCCCGCCAACCCCGACGAGATTGTCGAGCACGGCCTGCTCTACCTGCCCCACGATTACGTCGTGCCCGGCGGTCGCTTCAACGAAATGTACGGCTGGGACAGCTACTTTATCCTGCTGGGCCTGCTGCGCGATGGCGAGCTAGCGCTGGCACGCAGCATGGTCGATCAGTTTGTTTACCAGGTGGAGCACTACGGCAAAGTGCTCAACGCCAACCGCACCTACATGCTCAACCGCAGCCAGCCCCCCGTACTGTCGTTGATGGCGATGAAGCTGTTTGAGCACACTCAGGACCGCGACTGGCTAGAGGCTATCCTGCCTGCCCTGGAGCAGTACCACGCCTTTTGGCTAGAGTCACCTCACCTGGAGCCGACCACAGGCCTATCTCGCTACCAAGCTCTGGGTCACGGCCCCGCCCCCGAAGTGGTCTGCTCCGAGCGCGATGAAGCCGGGTACACCCACTACGACCGGGTGCGCGACTACTACCGCCAGCACGCCATCCCCGACTACGACCTCAGCCGCTTCTACGACGCTGAGCAGGACTGCCTGACCGAAGCCTTTTACATTGGCGACAGGTCCATGCGCGAGTCGGGCTTTGACATTAGCGATCGCTTTGGCCCCTTTAGCGCCGACATCGTTAGCTACGTCCCGGTGTGCCTCAACGTGCTGCTCTATCAGATGGAGCGCGACATCGCCAAAGTCCACGACCTGCTCGGTCACCCCAGCACCGCCCAAACCTGGCTCAGTCTGGCCGAGGAGCGGCACCAGCGCATCGATAAATACCTTTGGGACGAAGCCGCCGGACTGTACTTCGACTACAACGTGGAGCAGGGCCAGCGCCGTCCCTACGAATTTGCCACTACTTTCATGCCGCTCTGGGCCGAAATCGCCTCCCCCACCCAGGCTCACCGCGTAGTCGAAAACCTCTGGAAATTTGAAGCCCCCGGCGGCCTTTTGACCAGCACCCACGTCTCCGGCAACCAGTGGGATGCGCCCTTTGGCTGGGCTCCCCTGCAGCTCTTTGCAGTGGAGGGAATGGCGCGGTGTGGTGCGATCGCAGATGCCCGCCGCCTGGCCGAAAAGTTCCTCAACCTGGTCATGCAGGAGTTTAGAAGAACCGGCACCCTGGTCGAAAAGTACGACGTTGAACGCTGCTCTGCCGACGTCTCCGACGAGATCCACTTCGGCTACAGCTCCAACGAGGTCGGCTTTGGCTGGACGAATGGGGTGGTGCTGGAGCTCTTGGCGCTGCTGGGATGGGAGTGAAAGAGAGGAGAGAGAAGGGAGGAGAGAGGAGCAGGTGTGGATTCAAGGAAGCCCATGCGGGAAATGGTAGGCAATGCCCACCTACAGCTCCTCCCTCCTCTCTCCTTCCTCCTAACTTCCCTATGGCAGCCACGCCGCCTGCACGCCCTTAAACGGCATTGGTTCCGGCTGGTTTTGGGTAGATTGGGCCTGCAGTCTTGCTTCGGCTGTAGTGAACAGCGGCAGCAGCCAAATTGAGTTGCTGGTGGCTTCGACTTCAGGTGGTGGGGCTTCTCCGTCGACCGAGAGCGCTCCCTCAAAGTTGAGTAATAGCGCCAGTCCGTCGGGAGCTAGGCTCATGGTGATGTTTTGCTGGGTGGGCAGCAGCAGCAAATCTGTCACGGTCTTTTCCTTCAGCGAAACCGCCGACAGTACCGGCTGCTCCACATACTCTTCCCCAGGCAGCAGCTCGCTGGTGAGGCTGTAGAGAATGCGGTTGGTCGGGTCAAACTGAGCATCCATCACCGTGCCCGATACCTGCATCAGCTCGGTTTCCTCGCCCTGGTTGGTCACCAAAAACAGCGACTCGGTGTAGCGCTGCTCGGGGTCATTTTGGTTGAAGTTGACCATAGCTGCTGCCGAACCGTCACGGCTGAGATCAAAGACCCGGCCATAGTTGGGCAAAAAGTCCAAAGGTTCTGTGAGTCTTTCAGCAGCTTCATCCAGAGGAATAATAGCTGTGCCTTGTCCCTGAAGCATTACCAAGGATTGACTGTCGGGAGCAATCAAAAAGTCGCCGCCCGGCTCAGTTTTAAGGAGCTGGGGCGCTTCGCCCTCGCGCACGAGCCAGGGGCCAAAGTCTGCTGGATTGTCGCGGTTGACGCGCTGCACCACAATGGTTTGGCCATCTGGCGACAGGTCAAACTTGAGGTTCTGGTAACCATCGCTGTCGAGCACCAGCTTTAGCTGACCTGCGGGCTGGCGCTGCGGAGGGCGCTGAAATAGCTGCAGCAGGGCCAGTCGGGCTGAGGTGCCTAAAGCCTCCGGCGGATGAGGATTGAGTCCTGTGGTAACGGTGTAGAGCTTTTGATCGAGCTGGCCTTCGCGATAGGCGGCAGCATCAGTGGCGGCAAAGAGAATGCGATCGCCCAGCGGGTACGGCTTGAACGCCAGCACCACCAAATCTTTGGATGTGAGAATCTGCTGGTCTTGGCGAGTCAGGTCGGCCAGCACCAGCCTGCCGGCCTCTTCCCCTTCCGTGCCAATGTAGGCAAACCCCCGATTTCGGGTAGAAAACGTACTCTGGAAAGCAACAAAGCTACTCTGACGCTGCTCCTGTTTGGCAAACAAATCCTGAGCCTGATCTAGGCTGACAGTAAAGGTTTCGCCATAGGGTGCCGGAACCTCCAGGGTGTAGGCCATACGACGACCTGCCCAGCTGATTTTGCCCGGCAGCGGCGGCGACACCTTCAGATTTTTCTCCACACTGGCGGTGTCCATCGGGCGGCTGAAGGTGAGCAAAAAGGCCCGATCCTCAGTTCCTACCTGGCGATTGCCCCAGGTAAAGTCCCGCACCCGCGCCAGAGCATGGTCACCTGAAAGCAGCAGCACGCCGATTACGACTGCCAGTACCGCCATCAGTCCGGTGGCCCAGCGATCGAGGGGATAGGAGGAGCGGCGACGAGAGGGGGATCGGGACATAGGAAAGGCAGGAGGAAGTGAAAAATGCAGGGGCTAGAGAGCTCAGGAGCGAGGGAGCCAGGGGGCGAAGCCTATAAGCAGGAAATCAAAAGAGAAATTAAGGGAAAAGCTTGACTTTTCTTGCTCCCCTGCTCCCCTTCAGACCGGCTCCCCACTCCCTACGGTAAAAAAGAGCTCCTAATACTCATAGGGATTTCTCGGCTCCGGCACCGTGTCTACCTGGCTTGCTTCAATAACCATCTGACGTTTACCGTCTAGGGTATCGGTTGCCATTTGACCCTGCACTTGGAGCCAGCTATCCGGGCGGGGGCGGGTTTCCCCAGGGGCTAATCGCACAGGCAAACCTACGGGGTAAGCATCGGCGGCGCAGCAGGTAAGTACGAAGCGGGAAATCATCACATAGTTGTCGGGCCAGCCCGGTGGGTGAATAACAAACCCAACAACGTTGGCCTTTTTGCCGGTGTAGGCGTCGGGTTCGGGGTAAACATTGAGCGTGCGAACCCAGTCGATGATGGTGCGCGATTCGGGGGCGGTGTTGAGGGTGAAGCGCTGGGGGCTAGAGCGCGTCATGCTGAGGGTGTCGGTGACGCCGCGCTGGAGAGCTGTCTCGCTGGTAAAGGGGCGAGGCGTGTAGATCAGGCCAAACACGGCAATCGCCAGCAGCAGTCCGGTGCTGAGCTGCCGGGGCAGCAGACTAAAGTGGGGTTCTGCTGGGGTGATGATCAGCGGGCGCGAACTGCGCATGCGCTGCCATATTTGCACTGCCCGAATGCTCCCCAGAGCCAGCAGGACCACTGCCGCGGAATGAGCCAGCCACATATAGTCGGGGTGCAGCAGCAATCCCATTCTGCCCGTCACCCAAAAGCGCACAAACATTGCTCCCCAAAGCAGCAGGATGAGCATGTCCACCGCCATTGACCAGGGGAAGGCGCTTTTTCGATGAGTACCCAGACGAGACGAAGCAGCCATAGCAGAGGTAAAAAACAGCAGGGAGGCCAGACTAAGTTCCAGAGTCTGGCTTAGGTCAGATACAGGTTCATCAGCAGGGTTAGGGCAAAGACCATTTGCCCTGCCAGCGCAAACAGGTAGACGATGGCCCGACCCTTAAAGACCGTCAGCAGCAGGCTGATGTTTTTGAGGTCGATCATTGGCCCAAACACCAGGAAAGCCAGCAAAGAGCCGCTGGTGAAGGTAGAGGCAAAGGAGAGGGCAAAGAACGAGTCTACGGTGGAGCAAATAGACACGACCCAAGCCAGCAGCATCATGGCCAGGATGGAGGTGACAGGCCCCTGCCCCAGGCTCAGAACCATTTCGCGGGGAATGGCCACCTGCACAAAAGCTGCGATCGCACTTCCCAGCACTAGCACTGCGCCCAGCTCCCGCAGCTCCAAAATCATGTTGTCCACCATCAGCCGCAGCTTGTCGGCAAAGGGTTTAGGAGCCCCCTGAGCCATTGCTAGAGTCTGGCCGGCAGGAGCGCTCATTTGCAGGGTTTGGCCGGGGGACTGCATCAAAAAAGTGCCTGACTGCAGCAGCAGCGAGGCCGTGTCGTCTGATGAGTTTGCCTGACCCTTTTGAACCGCTACTGGGTCGCCCATCAACCGCGAAATGCTGGGCTGTAAGAAGGGCCGCATATCGGCTTGAGCACTAAAGACCGCCCCGATCACCGTAGCGATCAGCAGGGTAAAGCCCAGCCGCAAAAACACAATTTCGGGCTGGTCACGAAAGGCAACCCAGGTGGCCCAAAACACGATAGGGTTTACCGTCGGTGCTGCCAGCAAAAAGCCAATAGCTACCGCTGTGGGAGCCCCCTGCATCAGCAGGCGGCGAGCCACCGGCACGTTGCCGCACTCACATACCGGGAACAAAAAGCCCACCATGCTGCCCGCTAGTGCAGCCAGCACCGGGTTGCGGGGCAGGGCAGCAATCAGCTTTCGCTCATCGACAAAGAGCAGCAGAATACTCGAAAAGGCGACCCCCATCAGGAGGAAGGGCAGGGCTTCAACCAGCAGGCTCAGGAACAGGGTGATGCCGTTATTGAGTTGACCCATAGGCGCGAGAGCCCCTAGAGGGCGCACTTTTAGCTACAGTTGGCCATTCTACCCAATTATCTTGGGGTGTGTCTGCGTATATCTTGCATAAGGGGATCAAGCAGGGGCGGCGATCCCCGCCAGCAGCCTACCACAGACAAATTTTGGTCAGGCTGATCTGACCGCCAAAACACACCTCCACATCTGAGGCGGGGTCGCGTGGCCGCTGGCCATAGTTCCCCACATAGCGAAACAGGTTCTCCTCCACGGCAAACTCAGTCGGCAAAGGCTGAGTGCAGCAGGCGCATTCGACAATGGCCGGATCTGGATCGTCAGCGCTTAGATGAGGCAGATTCACGTTCCAGAAACAGCCCGGCGGCAGAGGTTCCGGCAGCAGCTTGTCCAAAACCTTACTGACTAATCGAGTCGCTACATCCCAATCAATGGGGCGCCGCTGGTGAATGTAGTGGGACAGGGCAATGCCGGGTTTGCGCAGCAGAGCCGCTTCTCGCACGGCGGCAACGGTGCCTGATACATACACATCAGCGCCCAAATTTCCCCCAGCGTTGATGCCGGAGAGCACCCACTGGGCGTCTGGATAGAGGTAGCTGAGGGCAACGCGGGTGCAGTCTGCCGGGGTGCCGCCGATGGCGTAGGCGTGCTCATCCCGCTGCACGATGGGAATCGGGCCTCCCCGATTGATTTGGTGGCTGCACCCGGAGAGCGGCGCATCGGGGGCCACAATGGCGTTGGGACGGTTCTTCAAAGCCCGCTGCAGGGCATAGATACCGGGGGCATCGATGCCGTCGTCATTGGTTAGGACAAGGGTCATAAATTGAGTTGAGTGTCTACCCGCAAATCCCTCAAGTTAAGCCAGCACAGGCTGACGGGGAGACGCGGTAGGAATATTGCGGCCCACCGCTGCGGCAATCGGGCGTAGGCTGTGAACCAAGTCCACCATATCAGGCAGGGAAAGGGCTTGCCGTGCGTCGGAAACCGATTCTTCGGGAACGGGGTGGCACTCAATGATGAGACCATCGGCTCCGGCTGCGATCGCAGCTTTGGCTAAGTTTGGCACCAGCTCCCGCTTGCCCGCCGCATGGCTCGGATCGACAATCACGGGCAGGTGGCTGAGCTGCTTGAGCGCCACTACCGCGCCCAAATCCAGCACATTGCGGGTGTAGGTGTCGAAACTGCGGATGCCCCGCTCGCAGAGCATGACGTTGGGGTTGCCGTGGCTGACGATGTATTCAGCCGCCATGACGAACTCTTCAATAGTGGCAGCCAGCCCGCGCTTGAGCAGAATCGGCTTATCCGTTTCGCCCAGCGCCCTGAGCAGGTCAAAGTTTTGCATGTTGCGGCTGCCCACCTGGAGCACATCCACATGGGCCACCATCGACTCAATCTGATGAATCGCCATCACTTCAGAAACCACGGGTAGCCCATAGCTGCGGCGAATGTCATCCAAAATTCGAAGCCCCGCCTCTCCGTGTCCCTGGAATGCGTAGGGGGAGGTGCGGGGCTTGTAGACGCCGCCTCGAAGGGCCTGTACGGGGGCAGCAGCGAGTTCGGTGGCGACCTGATGCATTTGCTCCGGGCTTTCTACCGTACAGGGGCCGCCCACTATGAGCAGGTCGTCGCCCCCAACCGTTACTGAGGGAATGATCTCAACAATGGTTTGGTGGTCATTGTGGGCCTTGAGGGTGAGATTGGCGTCTTTCATAACAATCCTGGGTAATTCTT
>DATNQE010000781.1:0-3619 GCA_036702895.1 Trichocoleus sp.
GCCGGGTCAGGTAGCGCAGTTTTAGGTGGGAGTTGACACGGGCGAGCACCTCCTCCTGCTGAAAAGGCTTGGTGATGTAGTCAACGGCTCCGAGCGTCAGCCCCTTGATCTTGTCTACCGGATCAGCCAGCGCCGTCATAAAAATCACCGGGATGTCACAGGTTAGCTCCTGGGCTTTGAGCTGGCGGCAGGTTTCAAACCCGTCCATCCCCGGCATCAGCACATCCAGCAGGATTAAATCGGGGGAGATCCGCTGCAGTTTTTGCATCGCGTTTTCCCCGTCCCGCGCAATCAGTACCTCAAAGCCGTATTCAATCAGCAAATCTGATAGGACTTTGATGTTGGTGGGATAGTCATCCACGATCAAGATTTGGGATTTTTTGGCGGCATTCATGGGTTGGATTGGGGGGAGAGAAACTGGGGTTCGAGCAGCTTGGCGATAGCCCCATCGTCAAATTGATCCGCTAGCGCCAGCACCTGGCTGGCAAAAGCTGAAAAGCTCGGATCGAGCGCCTGCAGTCGAGTTGCTTCCTGGATAATACGTTCGATATGGCCGATTTGGGCGGCTTCATAGAGATCCCCTAACTCCTCCAGGGGCGGCATAATGAGCTCTGCTGGGTCCACCGTTGGGGTCGCGGTAGATTCGCTCGACGTGTCCTGCACCCAGGTCAAATCGAGGTACAGAGCTAGTTTGTGCAGCAGTTCCTCGGCCTGAATCGGTTTGGGCAAAAAATCATCGTAGCCGGCCTGCTGGCTGCGCTGGCGATCGAACTCAAAGACGCTGGCCGAAGAGGCGATGATCGGGGTAGTGCGAAATGCCTCTAGCTTGCGCAGGCGGCGAGTCATCTCGAAGCCGTCCATAACCGGCATTACCAGGTCTGCCAGGATTAAATCGGGCTGGCAGTCCACCGCTTTCTCCAGGCCTTCAACCCCATTGCCAGCTTCGATTAAATGAAACCCTAGAGCCTCCAGCAGCCCGATTACCACAGCTCGGTTGTCCTGGCGGTCGTCCACCACCAAAACGGCGCGGCGACGACCCTCGTAGCCAACCACATTCAGCGTTGTAGGGAGCGAAGGCGGTGCGATCGCGCCTAGACGCCCCGGCAGGTCCACCTCGAACCAGAAGCGGCTGCCCTGGCCGAGGGTACTTTCCACGTGGAGCTGGCCGCCCATCAACGTCACTAGCTTTTGGGTGATGGTCAGCCCTAGCCCGGTACCCTCAGCCCGGCGGGCATAGTCCCCCACCTGCTCAAAGGGCTGAAATACCTGCTCTAAGTGATCGGGCGCAATGCCGATGCCGGTATCGCTGATTTCGAACCGAAGTCGGTACAGGGCTATTTCGTCAGGTGCAGGCAGCGAACTGCTGCTGACGCGAAAGGTTACCTGCCCCTGAGACGTGAATTTGATCGCGTTGCTGAGGAGATTCAGCAAAATCTGGCGCAGCCGTTTCTCGTCCGCCTGGATGCCGTCGGGCAACGAACCGACCGTCTCATAGACAAACCGCAGCCGTTTTTGATCGACTCGAATCTGGCAGATGCTGGTGACATCGTCTAGAAAGGCCCCGAGGTGAAACTCCTGGGGGGTGAGCTCAATTTTTTGCGCCTCAATTTTGGAGAGATCGAGAATGTCGTTGATCAGCGTCAGCAGGTGGGAGCCGCATTGATGAATCGTGCGGATGCCGTCCTGCTGCTTAGGAGTGCAGGTGCGATCGCGCATCAGCACCTGGGTGTAGCCGAGGATACCGTTGAGTGGTGTGCGCAGCTCGTGGCTCATGTTGGCCAGGAAGGCGCTCTTGGCATGGTTAGCGACCTCCGCTGACTTCTTAGCCTGCTGCAGCTGCTCTAGGGTCTCAATCAACTCCTGGTGCTTTTGCAGAAGTGCCAGCTCAGTCTGCTTGCGCTCGCTGATGTCGCGGACCATAAAGAGCGCTTCGTCTGGGCCGCTGGGCACCACCCGCACCTCCTCAAAGTGCAGTTTGCCGTCTAGCTCAAACTGCTGCTCATAGAGCTGGCTCTGGCCGGTTGCAAACACCTGCTGCAGATAAAAAAGACGGCGCTGGGCCACCTCGGGCGGCAAATAGGCCGAGATATGCTGGCCCACTGGATTGAAGTTGGGGGGCAGCAGATCCATCAGGGCATCGGTATCGAGATATTCGGTGTAAACCCCCTCGCTGTTAGCCAAAAACATCAGATCCGGAATCGCCGCGAGCATAGCCCGGTTGCGGGCCTCGCTCTGGCGCAGGGCCTCCTCCGCCTGCTCTCGCTCCCGCTCAACTCGCTGGCGATCTGCCTCGGAGCGCTGGCGTTCGTGCTCAATGCGCTTGCGATCGCTAATATCTCTGACAAAGCCCTGGTAGTAAACTAGGTTGCCCTGCTGGTCTCGCACGGCCCGGCAGGTCTCCGAAATCCAGACGATGCAGCCGTCCTGCCGATAAATCTGGGACTCAAAGTCCTTGATCACGTCCTGCTGAGCCATTAACCCCACGAACTGGCGACGGCGGCTGCCGTCGACATAGAGTCGCCCAGTGAGGTTGGGTTGAGCTGTCAGCAGCGCCTCTGATGACTCGTAGCCATAGATCTGGGCTAAGGCTGGATTGACCTGAAGATAACGGCCCTGGGCATCCGTCTGAAAAATGCCGTCCGGTGCATTCTCAAACAGACTGCGGTACTGAGCCTCCCCTAAAGAAGGCTCAGGAGACGACGCAGACGAGGAATAACCTGAAGCAGACATAGGTACAAATAGAGGATCTGAGTGGGGTCGCCTAAATTGCTGTAGCGGGTAGGCGCAGTCCCTTTGACCATAACCATAGAGCCAATTCGCACCCCCAGTAAGATATACAGATTTTCTCAAAATACCCGCTAAAGCACTTGGCCCAGCTGCTTCATCCAGGTGCCTTCTGCCAGCGGCAATCAAGCTGAGTCCCCCTAATCTACAGAGAACATAGGCGGAAGCAACACAAAAAAGCGATCCCCGATTTTAGGGGATCGCTTGCTGCAAGCTTTGACAGCTACAGGTTTTACTGGGTAATTCCAGAAATCGTAGCGACTTCAGGCCCTTCCAGGGTGGGCAGGGTAAAGATGCGGGCGTACACGTCGGGGCTGCTTTGGGCCACCGTTACGTAGGAGTCGCGCAGCTGAGTATTGAGAGCTACGGTCGTTACGTCATATACCTGAGTGGTCAACCGGGGGTAAAAGCCGATGCCCACAATCAGCACCAGCAGACACACAGCGATGAACACCTCTCGTGGCTGAGCATCTTTGAAGACTGCATCTGAAGGCAGCACGCAGCTGGTACCAAAGCAGACCATGTCGTCTGTTGTCGACTGATCGTCGCCGCTCAAATCGCAGGTCGGGGCGGCGCCGCCGTCAAAGAAAACCTGACGCAGGAGAGAGAGTAGATAGATGGGGGTCAGCACTAGGCCCACGGCTGACAGCACAATGGCTACCGTCCGGAAGCTGGTGCTGTAAACATCGCTATTTGCCAGACCCATGAACACTGCTAGCTCACTGACGAAGCCGCTCATGCCGGGCAGCGCCAAAGACGCCATGGCCCCCGCAGTAAACAGAGCAAACACCTTGGGCATGGCTTGACCAATACCGCTCATCTCCTGCATTGCCAT
>DATNQE010000786.1:0-2158 GCA_036702895.1 Trichocoleus sp.
ATATATGAACCGGGGTCTGTCCTTCCAGGATTTGATTCAGGAAGGCAGCTTGGGTCTAATTCGGGCCGCTGAAAAGTTTGACCACGAAAAGGGCTACAAGTTCTCGACCTACGCGACCTGGTGGATTCGTCAGGCAATTACCCGTGCGATCGCAGACCAGTCTCGCACCATCCGCCTGCCGGTTCACCTATACGAAACCATTTCTCGCATTAAGAAGACCACCAAGCTGCTCTCCCAGGAGCTGGGCCGCAAACCCACCGAAGAAGAAATTGCGACTCGCATGGAAATGACCATCGAGAAGCTGCGCTTCATCGCTAAGTCTGCTCAACTGCCCATCTCTCTGGAAACCCCCATCGGTAAAGAAGAAGACTCCCGCCTGGGCGACTTCATCGAATCCGACGGCGAAACTCCCGAAGATCAGGTTTCCAAGAGCCTGCTGCGGGAAGACCTGGAGAGCGTGTTGGGCACCCTGAGCCCCCGTGAGCGTGACGTACTGCGTCTGCGTTATGGCCTCGACGATGGCCGTATGAAGACCCTGGAAGAAATCGGCCAGATCTTCAACGTCACCCGTGAGCGGATTCGCCAAATAGAGGCCAAGGCACTGCGTAAGCTGCGCCACCCCAACCGCAACAGCATCCTCAAGGAGTACATTCGCTAAATTTGGCTGCCTGAGTTAATGCTCAGCGGCAAAGTTTAGCCAAATTCCTGGAAAAAGAGATCGCTTAAGGGCGGTCTCTTTTTCGTTTGCAGCTTTGCTAGTCCAGCGCTCTGCTGAAGCTGTGGACTTTTTAGAATTAGCTGAGCCGTTTTGGGTCTTTCTCTATATACTTTGGCACTCAGGGGGTCTACATCTAGAGTCCTAACGTATTTCGCAGTGGGGAGGGTAGCGTAATGGAAATTTCAAAACCAGACGGCACAGGCAGCCGCAACGGTGACAGGGCAAGCGCTGGGCTAAAACGGCCCCAGGCCTACCCAAGCAGGCCCACTGCTCTGGCACAGACGGGCTTGAGTCTGATACTGGGCTTGGCGGCTGCGGCACCAATCCCACTCCTCCCTAGCGCAGCCGCGGCAGCCGCTCCCGCAGCCGATTCAACCTTGACCCTGCTGGCACAAGTCCCTGCTGCTGAACCACCCCCAGCGGATCGACCACCCCAGGAGGCCCCGGTGCTGCCTAATCCAGCGGCTGACTATCGAGTACCCGCGCTGCAAAGCGACTACACCGGCAGCCTTTGGGTCGGCTCCTGGCAAGGACTCTCTCGTATTAACCCAGAAACGGGGCAGGTTCAGTCGCGAGTTAATTTGCCAAGCCGCACCGTGGGGGCTTTGGCCCAAGATCGAGTAGGTCGCATTTGGGCGGGCACCTACGAAGGGCTGGTTCGGGTTGACCCGCGCACCAACGAGATTACAGCTCAGAACTTCCGGTTGCCCTCTCGACGGGTGCTGGCACTCCAGATCGATACGCGCGGGTTTCTCTGGGTGGGAACCGACCGGGGGCTGGCGATGATCAGTCCCGATCGCGGCCTCCTCATGACAACTGTGCAGGAGCTGCCGGGGGTCAGCGCTAACGCCCTGGCCTTAGCTGAGGACGGCAACCTCTGGGTGGGCACGCTCGACGGATTGGTTGAGATTGACACCGCCACCGGCTTTCCCCGTCGCCAAATTACCGGTTTGCCCGGGCAGGCAGTGCAGACCCTAACTATCGATGCCCACGGACAGCTTTGGGCCGGCACCCCTAACGCCCTGCTGGTGATCGATCCGCTCAGCGGACAGCTGCTGCGCTCGGTGACGGTGATGCGCGATCGCAACGTGCTCTCCGTCGCCTTCGACCCTACTCGTAGCCTTTGGGTCGGTACCGAGAGCGGCCTATTCAAGCTCAATCCCTACAACGGGGCGCTGCTGGGCCAGGTGCCCAACCTGCCGTCGGGCCAGGTGCTTTCTCTGTCGCCCAACACCGGCAATAAGGTCTGGGTGGGCACCAGCGAAGGGCTCGCCTGGGTCAGCCTGACCACGGGCGCAGCCACTCCCCACTTTGGCTTTGTCAGCCCCACGGTGCTGGAGGCGACCCGCTAACCCAATCAGGTTCTAATCAGGAGGCAGCCGTGGCGACTGCCTCCTTCAATAGCGGCCGTTCTAGGGCGGCCGTTACTGGGTCGCTGTG
>DATNQE010000789.1:0-11244 GCA_036702895.1 Trichocoleus sp.
GTGCTGTACCTGTGCGGTGTGGGGCGCAACATGGGTGACTACAACTATTTAGCCAGAGTCGCCGCCTTTCGCCAGCTTGGCTTTTCGGTGCTGGTGTTTGACTATCGGGGCTACGGCCGCAGTGGCGGCAGCTTTCCTAGCGAACAGCAGGTGTATGAGGATGGTCGGGCGGCCTGGAACTACCTTCGGCATGAGCGCGGCATTCCTGCTGAGCAGATTGTGATCTATGGGGAATCCATGGGCGGCGCTATTGCCCTGGACCTGGCAGTAAAGCATCCTGAAGCCGCCGGGCTGATCATGCAAAGCTCGTTTACTTCAATGGCTGAAGCGATTCGCAGTCGGCCTTTTCTCAAGCTGGTACCGATTAATTGGATTCTCACCGAGCAGTTTGACTCGCTCGCCAAAATTCAGTCTCTGCAGATGCCCGTTTTATTTCTCCATGGCACTGAAGATTCTGTGGTGCCCGCTGTAATGAGCCAGCAGCTCTACGCGGCAGCGCCTGAACCGAAGCAATTGTTTTTAATCGCGGGGGGTGATCACGTCAGAATTTACCAGCCCGGCGACCAGTCCTATCTCAAAGCGATTCAGAAATTTATCGATACTCTTTAGTCTGGGGCGCTGCAAACCTCTAGCCTGAGAGACATTGCTATGACCTAGGGGCATCCGCCATTATCCCAATTTTTCCTGCTGCTTAACCAATTGAGGAAGGATGAAGCTGTTAAACTTCCGCATCAATAGCATATTGCTAGAAGTTGAAGGCTGTACTTTTGATTTGCACAATTGCTTCAGGCTGGCTGGGTACAGCTATGACAGTAGAAACAGAATCTTTGAGCTGACCTTTGAGGGCGATTTCTGTCCTTTTGGCACTGACAATCCCATCCAAGAGCCGCTGAAAATGATCTTCAGGCAGGTGTCCTTTCTGCACATCAAGGACACATCTATAGACGAGACAAACATTTGTTTTGGGCGGATGGACGTTGGCAGAGACAGGGAGGACATTATCTACAGCATTCCTGAAGAGTTTGCTGAAGCCAGGCCGCATCACATCGTTTCTTCTGGCGGTGACAATACCTTCTCTGAGGAGCCCGTAGCGGGCTTTGACTGGAGAAATTCTGCCTATATTGACTTCACCTGGGGCGTTACAATCCTAATCACTGCCGAAACGGCCGAAGTCAGCTTTGAACAGGACAAGCTTGCGAAGGGGTCTATTCCCTGCTAGCGGCTACTGCCAGGTACACAGCGCAGCTTCGGCGTTGACAGGGATGAAGCCAATCTCAGATCGTGGCTCCCAAACCACAATCGCTAGGAAAGATATGGAAGTTGCGCTAGCCAACCTTGATCAGCTCGATGCGATCGCAAACCTCTTTAACCAGTACCGCATTTTCTACGGGCAAAGTTCAAACCTAGAAGCAGCGCGACAGTTTTTGCAGGAGCGGTTCCAGAATGGGGATTCTGTCGTGTTCTGGGCGCACCAAGATGGACAAGCTGCGGGCTTTACCCAGCTTTACCCCAGCTTTTCCTCGGTGTCGATGAAGCCGATTTGGATTTTGAACGACCTTTTTGTGACCGAAGCCTTCCGCAAGCAAGGAGTTGCTCGGCTGCTCATGGATGCGGCAGAGGGCTACGCCAGAGAGACCGGCGCAGTACGAGTTGCGTTATCAACACAAATCTCCAACCTGTCCGCTCAAGCCCTGTACGAATCGCGCGGATACATTAGGGATGAGGAGTTCTGCCACTACAGCCTGGGGCTGTAAAAAGTAGCGAGGAGCTAATAATGTCAGTTTTATCGGGTTGGTTAACAGTTTTAGCAATCGGCATCGTTGCTGTTGTCACTCCCGGCCCTGATTTTGCGTTGACTTTGCGCAACAGCCTAGCCTACTCGCGCCGCGCAGGAGTTTACACAGCCGTTGGGGTTGGGGCGGGTAACCTTGTTCACGCCGCTTACTCGCTCGTTGGCATTGGCGCGATTATTGCCCAGTCCATTGTGTTGTTTAACCTGCTCAAGGGGTTAGGGGCAGCCTACCTGGTATACGTCGGCATTAAGTCCTTGCTAGCCAGGAAGTCTGCGGCGGTCGAAAACGTCGCCAGGCAAAGGGATATTAGCCCCTGGGCCGCGTTTCGAATTGGCTTTTTCGGTAATTTGCTCAACCCTAAAGCGACCCTATTTTTCTTGGCGCTATTTACGCAGCTCGTGCAGCCGGCAACTCCGCTGCTCGTCCAGGCTCTCTATGGAGCAACCACTGCAGGGCTTGCCTTGGTCTGGTTCACGGGAGTGGCGCTGCTGATTTCGCAGCCGCTGGTAAGAACCCAGCTAGTCCGCTGCTCGCACTGGATTGAGCGGGTAACAGGCGCTCTACTCATTGCTCTAGGGCTGCGGCTAGCGGTGGCTAAGGCTGAGTAGAAACAGAGTAGAAACAGCGCTATTCAGGAGCGACGGCGGGCTCGGCGGCTGCGATCGCTTTTTCCCCGCTAGGCCCATAGGTCAGCTCTAGGGTTTGATTACTGGCAGCAGCCTTGGTTGCCGTGCGATACACCCGCTCGTTGGTCGGCAGCGTGCGGCGGCGACCGTCGTGGTCAAAGGTAATGCTGTAGGTCACCGCTTTGAGCAGTTGGGGGTCGGTGCGCAGCTCGGCGGTAAACTGCTTGCGCTCCTCCAGCTCATCGGCGGTGGGGCGGGGCGGTAGCTCCGGCCAGTAGAGCCCAATATCGTCCGGGCCGGTGACTGCCAGGTCAGGCTTCACGCCGTTGCGGTTGACCAGAGAATTGGAGGCAAATTTTTCGCGGCGAATAGTCTGAGCCTTATCAAAGCTGCGGGCATACTCCACCTGCCAGGTGTAGGTGACGGTAGCGGTGGCCTCATAGGTGCTGGTGAGAATATCGGCTCCGGTCGCCAGTCTGGTTTCCACCTCGTTGCAGCCGGTCAAGCCCATCATGCTGGTCAGGGCCGCTGCGGCAATACCCGCCGCCAGGTGAGGACGGGGCAATTTGTTGAGTCTCAGAGCCAGCATAGGATTCTAGACACCCTAAACAACACTTAATTACAACGCTAAGCCGCAACGCCCGAGAACAAATCTGCCATGCAGCCAGTGTCTGCACTGTACCAATGCCAATAACCCAGGTGCGATGGCCCTCAAGGGCCGGTCTTTGACCATCGCATTCGATCAACCAATTACTCACCAGCGCCCTCTGCTGCACAGCTACCTGCGCCTATCCTCCAACTCCCTGGCTCCAACCTGCTTTGCCCAAAATCCGAATTTCCACGGTTCTGCGCTCGCCCCTCCGGGTTGACTGCTGATGAAGCGGTAAAAGATGTGGGTATTCTCACTATGCAGACCGCACGAGGCTTCCTGAAAGCTTCAAGCGGGAGCGGGACAATCGTTAAGACAGGTTCAATATTCTGATGCATTGTTAGCACCAGTAGTAGGATAACAGCGACAAGGTATAGCCTTAGAAAGAGCAGTCAGCTCAGCCCTGTTGAGGATGCTCAAAGGCATCTTTTAGGGCAGTAAAACCTACTCATCCCAAAGCCCCGCTCGATTCAAATAGGTAAATCCCAGCCCTGGTATTTACTTAGGTGAATTTGCCATATTGCTCCCCCCAATTTGCCCCTTTCACCCAAGAGCATCCCGGATGACTCAAACCCCCTTGCCTCTGCAACAAACTGTTGCCTCTCTGCCCCCGTTTAACCGACTGCCCGAATCGGCGGTTAGCCAGCTGCTTCAGGCAGCGCAGCCTTACAAGTACCGTATTGGGCAACCCATTTTACGGCGCGAGGTGCTGTCGCAGCAGGTAATGCTGCTGCTGGAGGGCCAGGCGCGCCTGCTAGGCTACGACCCCCGCGATCAAAAGCCTGTAACGCTGCAGCGCTTGGAGCGGGGTGAGCTCATGGGTGTCGCCAGCCTGATTCGAGGCGCCTCCTGTGAAACCGTTATTGCCTCCACCGAGGCGCTGGCGCTGACGCTGCCGTCCTACACCTTTTTGCAGCTGCTCAAGGACTACCCTGAGTTTGGCCGGGCGGTGTGCGATCGCATTCATCTAATCGAAGCTTTTGACCTGGTGAGCCAGCACTCCCAGGACCAGGCATTTGACCCCGGCGATCTCAAAGCCAAAGCTCAGATGCTTTGCGATGAGGGCATGGTCGTCACCCTGCCCAGCGGCAAAAATTCCCTCAGCCACCTCGACTCCCGCCTCACCTGGATTCTCAGCGGCGGCAACGTGCTAAACGTGCCCGGCGGCAGCGCCATTTCGCCGGAGAAACAGTCGACTGTAGAGGTGCTGAGTCCTCAAGGGGCGCGCTTAGTCGGTTTGAGCCAGCGGGTGCTGACCGAGGCGCTGCAGGTCGCTCCTACCCCAGCCCCAGCGGCCACCAGCCTGGTGTTTGACGCCTCCAGCATTCCCTACGCGCCCGACGAACTGCCCGAGGGGGCAATGAAGCAGAGCGATCGCGCAGCGGCTGAAGCCGCTAGCCGCAACTACCCCGTTGCTCGCGGCCGGGGTGAAGTCGATGGGGCGCTGGCCTGCTTCGACATGCTGGCCCAGTTCTTTAAAATGCCGTTTCGGCGCGACGTGATTCGCCGCATTCTGGTGGGCCAGAAGGATCGCACCGGACAGCTCTCCCTGCCCCTGTGTGGCTCGATGGCCGAAATGGTGGGTCTACGCACCCAGCTTGTAAAGGTGCCGACTAGCGCCTTCAAGCGGCTCAAAACCCCGGCGCTGATCCGCTGGCAGGACAGTTTCGCCGTCCTCTACGAAACCAACGAGAAGACCTTTATTCTGGGCGACCCAGAGGTGGGCCTGATTCGCCGCACCCCCGCCAGCTTTGAAGACGCCTGGGGCGATGGCGGCGAAGTGCTACTGCTCGAGGCTACCCGCGAAACACCCAAGCAGCGTTTTGGCCTGCAGTGGTTTTTGCCCTCGCTGAAGCAGTACCGCTGGGTGCTGGCCGAAGTGCTGCTGGCCTCGTTCTTTGTGCAGCTCTTTGGTCTGGTCAACCCGCTGATGGTGCAGGTGATCATCGACCGGGTGATCGTCCAGAACAGCATCGACACGCTGCAGGTGCTGGGCTTTTTCCTGATCATCGTGGCGATTTTCGAGGCCCTGCTGAGCGCCCTGCGAACGTACCTGTTTGTCGATACGACAAACCGCATCGACATGGCGCTGGGGTCGGAGATTATTGACCACCTGCTGCGCCTGCCCCTGCGCTACTTCGACAAGCGCCCCGTGGGTGAGCTCTCCAGCCGTATCAACGAGCTGGAAAACATCCGCCAGTTTCTCACCGGCACAGCCCTGACCGTGGTGCTCGACGCGGTCTTCTCCGTGGTCTACATCGTGGTCATGTTTATCTACAGCTGGGTGCTGACTGTAGTGGCGCTGGCGACGATTCCGCTGTTTGTGCTGCTGACCATGCTGGTCGCGCCAATTGTACGGCAGCAGCTGCGCACCAAAGCTGAGCGCAATGCCGAAACTCAGTCCCTGCTGGTCGAATCGCTCTCCGGCATTCAGACCGTGAAGGCGCAAAATATCGAGCTTAAGACCCGCTGGAAGTGGCAAGAGCGCTACGCTCAGTACGTCAGCGCCGGGTTTAACACCGTACTGACGTCTACCACCGCCGGGTCGGCCAGCAACTTCTTGAACAAAGTGTCTGGACTGCTGGTGCTGTGGGTGGGTGCCTATCTGGTCCTTAAGGGCCAGCTCACCCTGGGTCAGCTGATCGCCTTCCGCATTATCGCGGGCTACGTGACGGCTCCGGTGCTGCGCCTCGCTCAGCTTTGGCAGAACTTCCAGGAGACGGCCCTGTCCCTGGAGCGCCTTAGCGACATTATCGATCACCCTCAAGAGGCTGACGAAGCGGACCAGAACCAGATCCCCATGCCCGAAGTGCGCGGCAACGTCAAATACGAGAACATTGCCTTCCGCTTTGCCCCCTCTGGCCCGCTGCAGCTGGTGAATATCAACCTGGAGTTTGAGGTTGGCCAGTTCGTTGGGGTCGTGGGCCAGAGCGGTTCCGGTAAGAGTACCCTGATGAAGCTGCTGCCCCGGCTCTACGAGCCCGACTCGGGCCGCATCTTGATCGACAACTACGACATCAGCAAGGTAGAGCTGTACTCCCTGCGGCGTCAGATCGGCATTGTGCCCCAAGACAGTCTGCTGTTTGAGGGCACCATTCAAGAGAACATTGCCCTGACCAACCCCGATGCCGATGCTGACTCCATCATTGAAGCGGCCACCATTGCCTGCGCCCACGACTTCATCATGGATCTGCCCCTGGGCTACAACACCCGCGTGGGTGAGCGGGGCTCTAGCCTCTCGGGAGGCCAGCGGCAGCGCCTTGCGATCGCACGCACCATTCTGCAAAACCCCCGCCTGCTAATCCTGGACGAAGCCACTAGCGCTCTGGATTACGACACCGAGCACCAGGTTTCGATGAACCTGAAGCGATGGGCCCAAGGTCGCACGGTTTTTCTCATCACTCACCGTCTCAACACCATTCAGCAGGCCGATGTCATCCTGGTGATGGACCAGGGTTCAGCTGTGGAGCAAGGCACCCACGCTGAGCTGATGGCGCTCCAGGGCCGCTATTACTGCCTCTACCAACAACAGTCCAGCGCAATCTGAGGTCTCTTAAGCCATGGTACGAATCAACGGCGCTCGCCCCGATGCGTCTTCTAATGGGCACAGCAATGGTGGCCCCGGCAATGGCGATTTCGTCATTAGCAGTCGGCCCTCCCGTGAAAAGCAGCAGTTTGATAAGCCCGTTATTTTGCGCCAGGCGCCCCACTGGTCGCGGGCAGTGGTCTGGAGCATTATGGGGGTGACCACGGCAACGCTGGCTTGGGCCTCTATCGCCAAAATTGAAGAGGCGGTGCCTGCGCAGGGCAAGCTAGAGCCTCAGGGCATTGTGCAGTCAGTGCAGGCGCCGGTAGGCGGGGTGATCGAGTCGGTGCACGTCACAGAAGGTCAGTCGGTCGAGGCGGGCGACGTGCTGGTCAGCCTCGATCCTCAAACCAATCAGGCTCAGCTGGCTTCTCTGCGCCAGATTCGGCAAAAGCTGCTGGAGGAAAACGCCTACTACCGGGGACAGCAGTCTGGTAATAGCAATGCGGGAACGCCAGAAACCCTCTCTCCCGGCATTGCTCAGCTCACTAGCAACCGGGCCGCTCTGGCCGCCGAAACCGCGCTTTACCGGGCTCAACTCAACGGCGATCTCACAGGACTGACTCTTACCCCCGAGGAACGGCAGCGGCTTAGTACCTCCATAGACGAGCTGCAGTCTCGCATGAGCATTGCCCAGCTAGAGACCGACCAGCTGCAGCGCCAGCTCACCCAGACCCAGGAGCAGCTAGCCAATGCCCGCCAGGCGCTGAAGGTGCAGCAAGACATTCTGGTGCGCATTGAGCCGCTCTATACGCGGGGTGCAGTGGCACAAATTCCCTACCTGCAACAGGAGCAGGAGGTCAACAACCGCCAGACCGAAGTAAACCGCCTGGTGGAGGAGGAGCAGCGCATCACCCTGGCCATCTCTCAGGCCCAGGAAAAATCGCGCAACACCATGGTTGCTTCGGACAAAGAGCTGCAGGACAAAATCGCCCAAAACACCACCCAGATTGCCAACATCGACAGCCAGCTCACCAAGACAGTGCTGGAAAACGAGAAGCAGCTGCAGGAGGTCAACAGCCAGATTGCCCAGCTAGAGCAAACGCTCCAGTACCAGGAGCTGCGCGCTCCGGTCAGCGGCACGGTGTTTAACCTCAAAGCTAACAAGGCCGGTTACGTTGCCAACTCCACCGAGCCGATTCTGGAGATCGTGCCCGGCGATACGCTGGTAGCGCGGGTGTTTATCACCAACCGCGACATTGGCTTTGTGCGAGAAGGCATGCCAGTGGATGTGCGGGTAGATTCGTTCCCCTACAGTGAGTACGGCGACATTAAGGGCACCGTCACCCGCATTGCTGATGATGCGCTGCCGCCAGACCAGGTCTATCAGTTCTACCGCTTCCCGGCAGAAATTGAGCTTGATAAGCAGGCGCTGCAGATCGAGGGCAACCCGTTGACGCTGCAGTCGGGCATGTCGGTCAATGCCAACATCAAAACCCGCAAACGGCGCGTCATTGCGATTGTTACCGACCTCTTTGTTCGCAAGCTAGACAGCCTGAAGTCGGGTGGTTAACGCAGGAAATTAGAGCAGCCCTTAAATCAAAAGCCCCCCAAATTTGGGGGGCTTTTTAAGGTGCTTAGAGAGCAGCCGAAGCCACTGAAGCCAAAGACACCTAAATGGTAAGGCTGACGCCGCTATTAAATAGCCCGTAAAAACGGAAGCGGAGGGATTTGAACCCTCGAGGGAAGGTTTACTCCCCTACCTCCTTAGCAGGGAGGCGCTTTCAACCTCTCAGCCACGCTTCCAGAGAGATAACTCTGTTTAGTTTAGCAGGGATGGGGCCACTGAACCACCTTTAATTTTTGAAAAGGCAGCTGCCCGCGAGCAGCTGCCTTTTGGCAATGGATTGAGCAGAATTTGAGCGGTTAGTTACCGTACCACTCTTTCTGCCACTGCTGCATCTGGTCGATCTCCTGCTGCTGGCTGGTCAAGATAGCCTCTGCCAGCTGGCGAATCTCGGTGCGATCGCTTTTTTCCAGCGCCTCCTGAGCCATATCCAGCGCCCCCTCGTGGTGGGGAATCATGGCCTGGATAAAGCGCAGATCAAACTCGTCATCCGGCGCACCCAGGTCTACGTTCATTTTCATGGCGCTCTCCATCTCAGCCGACATGGGCGCCATCTCTCCCTTGCTGCTGTCGTACATAACGGGCTCTGCCGCCACGTCGGGGTACCACGCCTGCCGCCACTGCTGCATCTGGCTAATTTCCTGATCCTGGGCGGAGATAATATCTTCAGCCAGGTTCTGGATCTCCATACGGTTAGAGTTCTCGACTGCGGCATTGGCCATGTCTACCGCGCCCTGATGGTGCAGAGTCATGGCGTCGATAAAACGCAGGTCAAACGTTTCATCCTTAGGCCCCAGGTCCATCGACATGCTGTGGCCGCTGTGATCCATCGCGCCATGATCCATCGCGCCGTGATCCACCCCCTCCTGAGCTACCTCGGCGGTGCTTTGGGAAGCTTGCTGACTGCCGCAGGCCGTTGACCCTATCAGCACGGCTGAAACCAGCAGCGCCCCGACAGTGACCTTCAATCTCATTGCAAATACCTCTTAGCGAAAAGTTTTTGAAAATGCCTTGAAAATAAGGCCTTAAAAATGCGTCCTTCGCATTCAGCCTCCATAATGCCACTGCCGATAAAGGCTGTGGAGCTCTCCCGTTGAGGGGAGACTTCAAAACTTAATATTTTGAGCAATTTGGGCCAGCCGTCAGGTTGCGGTAGTGCAGCGGGGGAAACTGTGTCGTTAGTCAGAGGAAGCTGAGAGTTGCCCTGCCTATGCTGCAGACAAAGCCTGTAGATAGGGAATAGCCCCATGACCTCTGCACAACCCTCGAATTCGCCAACGGGCAGCAATGGCCGCGACAAAATCCGCTACGCTGTCGTGGGCCTCGGTTGGTTCGCCCAAGATGCGGCTCTACCTGCCTTTGCCAATGCTGAAAACTCCGAAGTGGTCGCCCTAGTTTCCAATGACCCCACCAAGCTCCAGGAGCTAAGCCAGCACTACAATATCCAGCACACTTATTCCTACGACGAATACGAAGACTGCCTCACCAGCGGCGAAGTTGATGCGGTCTACATCGCCCTGCCCAACCACATGCACTGCGAGTACACCGTGCGGGCCGCCAACCAGTCAATTCACGTGCTGTGCGAAAAGCCGATGGCAATGACCCCCGAGGAGTGCGAGCAGATGATTCGCGCCTGCGACAGCAACGGGGTGAAGCTGATGATCGCCTACCGCGAGCACCTAGAGCCCGCCAACATGGAGGCGGTTGAAATCGTCAAATCCGGCCAGATTGGCGAACCCCGCTTTTTCAACTCGATCTTTTCCCAACAGGTAGAAGCGGGCAATATCCGCCTGCGCGAAGCTACCGGGGGCGGCACCATCGACGACATCGGCATTTACTGCCTCAACGCAGCCCGCTACCTATTCCAGGATGAGCCAATTGAGGTGTTTGCCACAGCCGCTAGCAAAGAAGAATCCCGCTTTACGGAGGTTGAGGAGATGGCCAGTGCCATTCTGCGCTTCCCCAACGAGCGGCTAGCCTCTTTTACCGTCAGCTTTGGCACAGCCTCGACCTCGATCTACCAGATTGTAGGCACCCAGGGTGACCTGCGCCTCGATCCGGCCTATGCCGCCCAGGGCGAAATCAAGCACTACCTGACGGTGAACGGCGAGACCAAAGAACGCACGTTTGAAGACCACGACCAGCTCGCCGCCGAGTTTGTCTACTTCTCAAACTGCATTATGCAGAACCAGGACCCCGAGCCCTCTGGCTACGAAGGGCTGATCGATGTGCAGATCATTCGGGCGCTGTACCAGTCCATTGAAGAAGGGCGGCCAATCAAGCTGGATCTGGGCAATAAAACCCAGCGGCCTGCGGGCTACCAGACCATTCAGCGTCCCCCCTCCCAAGGTGCGCCGGATCTGATCCATGCGGCTACCCCCGGCGGTCAGTCTAAGTAGCGCCATTCTCTTGTTGCGCATGGGGGTGCTGCACCGAGCGCATCCCCATACGTGTCCTTCCCAGCAGGCTTTCGCAAGCTGCCTTTAAGGAAGGGAATAGTCCAGTCTTGATACGGTTTGACACCTATGGCAATGCACCTGCACAGCCCCGAATTTTCGACTGGGGGCTTTATTCCGTTTAAGTACACCTGTGATGGGGAAAATGTCTCGCCGCCCCTGTCTTGGGATAGCCCACCCGAAGGTACCCAAAGCTTTGCGCTCATCCTGAACGACCGTGATGCGCCCGACGGGCACTTTACGCACTGGCTGGTCTACAACCTACCCGGCAACCTGCGGGAAATGCCGGAAGGCTGGGGTAACCACGACCACCTGCCCAACGGCATCAAGCAGGGCAAAAACGACTTTGGTGAAACGGGCTTTGGTGGCCCCTGCCCCCCAGAGGGCACGCATCGCTACTTCTTCAAGCTTCACGCGCTTGATCAGCCGGTTGATTTACCCGCTGGTGCCACGAAGGAAGACCTCAAGCAGGCGATGGAAGGTCACATTCTCTCGTCGGTAGAGCTGATGGGCCGCTACGGCAAAGCCGAGTTTTGAGAGGGTTCCCTCCGGTAGGGGTGAAGCATT
>DATNQE010000797.1:0-2363 GCA_036702895.1 Trichocoleus sp.
AGCCCGAGGTGGGCGTGCTGCCCGTAACCCTAAAGCCCAACACTCACACCCACCCTCTGCTGAAAGGACTTCCTCCCACATTTGCGGCTACCCAGTGGCACGGCTACGAGGTCAAACAGCTGCCGCCTGGTGGCGTGGCGCTGGCAGCTTCCCAGGCCTGCCCGATTCAGGCGTTTGCGGTGGGAGAAACCGCTTTAGGGCTGCAGTTTCATCCTGAAGTCACCGATCGTCTGATCGAATCCTGGCTCTCTGTGCCGGCATACTGCGGGGAGCTAGAAGAACACCTGGGAACCGATGGCTGTGCTGTGATGCGAGATGGCGTGATGACCCATCTGGCAGAGCTGGAAGCCACTGCTCGCACTCTGTTTGAAAATTTTTTGGCTGTGGTGCGATCGCATCAGCAGAGCCCATTCCTGCCGCTGCGGTCCTAACCCGATGCCCCAGTACCTGAGCCGGCCTTAAGCAGCATTGCCTCCCCAGGGGGAAGACCCGGCCCAACCCCTCCGGTAACGTTAATTGAGTGCCTGTAGAGAACATCCTGAGAGCAATAGACTGCGTTCCGGTTTATTGAAGCTCAGCAGGCTCTGCCGCACGTTCCTAGGCACAGGAGTTCTTGGGCAAGGGAACGGGGCGCTCACACCATGATGGGCAAATCGTCCTATGAAGCTGTTTCTTCCACTGCTGCTGGCCTTCATTCCCCTGGGTCTGGCGGCCTGTAATCCTTCCTCAGAGGAGGCGAGTGCGCCCAACCCTCAGCCTGCTGCTGACGCAGAGGCCGAAACAGCGCCGATTGCCGAGGTTTCCTACGAGGGCGTGAGCTTCGTTAACACCCTGCCCGGAACGAACGCAGATGGACAGACCGTTGAGGCGGCAGCGCCTGTGCCCGATACCCCGCCCGGCGACGAAACCCCTGAGCACATCCTCTTTGAGTTTCAGCCCTACTACCCTGAAGTGTTTCAAAACAATCCAGGGATAATGCTGCCCCAGATTGCGATTTATTCCATGGAGCAGTTTGCCGAGTACGAGTTTGAGGGTGAAGCAGCTGCCTTGAGAACACTGCTCGACTCCCGTCCTGACCCAGCAAGCCAGCCCGAATTGCCCTACTTACCGTCTCTGGGAGCAGATCAGGTCTTTCACGCGGCTGAGACTTACCTAGAGTTCAACGGCGGCTCCGGCATTCGCTACATCACGGCCTATGCTCAAGATGTCAGCCCGCTAACAACAGAGCGCGTGTTTTACACATTCCAGGGGCTCACGAACGATGGCCGCTACATCAGCGCCACGTTCCCCATTCAAACCGGACTGCTTCCCGACACAGCCGACCTGGAGGGGGCCGATTACGATGCCTTTGCTGCGAACTATGAGAACTTCCTGACGCAGACGCGCGATCGCATCAATGCGGCCAACCCAGACGACTTCCAGCCATCGCTCAACCAGCTCGATGAGCTGATTGAGTCGCTCACTGTTCAGTAATGAGTGGGTAATCTAACCGTTTGCCTGAACCGACTGCCGCTGCCGCTGCAGCGCCTGGTGCGCCTGCTCAAAGTGGTGCGCCTGAATGCGAATCTGGCCGGGGTCGGCCATGCCCTGCGCCCGGTACTCCCGCACCGACTCCAGAGCCGCTTGGTTGCTCAGCAGCGCTAAATCGGCTCCGTTCCAACCCTCAGTGCAGGCCGCCCAATCCTGCAGCACCACGCCCTCTAGAGGGCGATCCTCGTTGTGTACCTGCAGGATGGCGAGCCGTCCAGCCTCGTCGGGTAAGCCAATCTCTATCTGCAAATCCAGACGACCGGCTCTCAGCAAAGCTGGATCAAGGGCTGTCGGGCGGTTAGTTGCCCCGATCAGCAGCACATTCTTGCAGCCCTGCAATCCGTCTAGCTCCGTCAGCAGCTGGCCGACCACGCGATCGCTCACGCCTGAATCTCCCATGTACTGCCCCCGCACCGGAGCCAGGGTGTCGATTTCGTCGATGAATACAACGCAGGGAGAGGCCTGACGCGCTTTGGCAAACAGCTCGCGCACTGCCTGCTCGGCAGCGCCTACCCAGCGGCTCAGCAGCTCTGGGCCATTCACCGCGATAAAATTAGCCCGCGCTTGGGAGGCGACGGCTTTGGCCAGCAGCGTTTTGCCCGTTCCAGGAGGCCCCCAGAGCAGTAAGCCACGGGGCGCTTTGGCTCCGGTTTGAGCGTACAGCTCTGGGTAGAGCAGCGCCCCTTCTACCGATTCCTGAAGGGTTTGCTTGACGGTTTCGAGCCCTCCAATGTCGTCCCAAGCAAGATTGGGAGACTGCACTTCGAGCGATCTCAACACCGAAGGCTTAATTTCTTTGATTGCCTGAAGAAAATCGGCCTGCCCGAGGGTCA
>DATNQE010000800.1:0-4582 GCA_036702895.1 Trichocoleus sp.
CGCATCAACAAGTTTTCTAGCAGGCGCTCGATCACCATCAGCCACACCTGAGCCGAGCGCCGAAAGCCCAGCTTCTTCCAGTTGATGGCGCGGGTCTGCACTGAGCGCACCAGGTTTTGCACTTCTTCCAGCACCAAGGGAATAAAGCGCAGCGCCAGCGTCACCGTCAGCGCAATTTCAGTGACGGGCAGCTTGAACCAGCGCAGCGGCGCCATGACGTCTTCCAGGGCGCCTGTGATTTCCTCAGGGGCGGTAGTCAGCAGGAACAGATTAGTGCCGTAGATCAGCGTAAACAGCAGTGTCCCAACTCGGATGCCCAGCTCTCGCGATCGCTGAGTAATCGTAATCGGCCACTGCTGATAAATCACATAGTTGTAGCCCGTAGGCTGGGGCAGCTGCGGCAGTGCCTCAATCGGCTCCGCCAGTTGAGCCATTTCATCGGCAGTCGGCAGCCGCGGCTGTTGAGCAATGACCAGCCCATCGGGCATAACCATCGTCAGCAGCATCACCAAAATGCTCAGGAGCAGCAGCCAGCCCATCTGCTGCCGCCATACCCGTAGGGGTACCCGCGCCGACAGCGTCAGCAGCAGCAGCAGCGCCACCAGGAAAAAGCGCCATTCGGCATTGGCCAGAATGGGCGTGACCAGAATGCCCACTAGCCAGGCCAGCTTGACTCGGGGATCAATCCGGTGGAGCCAGGTATAGGGTTGTTCGAGGTACAGACCAATGGGCAGCGATCGCAGCAGATCCATAGGGCTTCAGGCAAAATAGGGACGACGCTAAACCCGCGTGGCGCGGTTGGGACTCTCGCGATCGAGATCCCGCATCGTTTTGCCCCGCCAGAAAATGCGGATAGGCGTGCCCTCAAACCCCAGGTTTTCGCGGAACTGCCGCTCTACATACTTGCGGTAGTTGTCCTTAAACAGCTTGGGATCATTAACAAACAGGGTGAAGGAGGGCGGCTGGGTCGTAACCTGGGTGCCGTAGTAGATCCGGCCTTGGCGACCCTGGCGAGTCGTCGGCGGCGAGTGCCAGCCTGAAGCGTCTTGCAGAACCTCGTTGACGACTGAAGTGCTGACTCGGCGGCGGTGCTGCTCGACCGACTCATCCACCAAATCGAGAATTTTGGGCACTCGCTGCCCCGTCAAGGCGCTGACGTAGATGCGCTTGGCCCAACCTGTGAAGTGCAGCCGCGACTCGATCTGCTTATCGAAATCGTAGATGGTGTAGGAGTCTTTCTCTACGGCATCCCACTTGTTCACCACAATCACGCAGGCGCGGCCATCTTCTTCAATGCGTCCTGCTAGCTTCTGATCCTGCTCGGTTACGCCGTCAATAGCATCAATGACCAGCAGCACCACGTCGGAACGGCGGATTGCCTTAAAGGAGCGGTTGATGCTGAAGAACTCAGTTCCATACTCAACGCTCTTCTTTTTGCGAATCCCGGCAGTGTCGATCAGGCGGTAAAGCTGATCGCCGCGCTGCACCTGCATGTCGATGGCGTCGCGGGTGGTGCCAGAAATGGGGCTGACGATGGCGCGAGTTTCCCCCACAAAGGCGTTGAGCAAGCTGGACTTGCCGACGTTGGGGCGACCCACAATCGCCACCTTAATTTCATCAGGGTCAGCTTCTGGAACCGTATCGGGTAAAAACTCCACGACAGCATCGAGCAGTTCCCCCGTGCCGTTGCCATGGATGCCCGAAACGGGATAAGGCTCACCCAGTCCCAGCTGCCAAAAGTCTGCTGCCTGGATCAGTCCCTGATCGGGAGACTCACACTTGTTGACCGCTAGCACGACCGGCACCGTCTGCTGCCGCAGCCATCGAGCAATTTCATAGTCCGACTCGTTGGGGCCACCCTGCCCATCTACCACCATAACGGCGACGCTCGCCTCGGCTAGAGCGGCCATTGCCTGCTCACGGATATAGGGCAGAAACTCGGTGTCGTCGTCAAATACCAAACCGCCAGTGTCAACCACCTGAAAGTCGCGGTCGCGCCAGAAGGCAGGTTGATAGGTGCGATCGCGCGTTACCCCTGGCTCATCGAAGACAATCGCGTCTTGTCCGCCAGCCAATCGATTGACCAGGGTAGATTTGCCCACATTGGGGCGGCCGATAACGGCAACAACAGGCAGCGGCATGGCGGTGACTAAAAACTTGCAATTTTACTATTCTAGCGAGAGGATCACAGGCTCAGGGAAAATGAGTCGGATCCACTGCTTTTTCTACAGAAAACTTCCCTTCCAGGAAACCCTGGCCACCACGGTTAATCTGTGGTTACGCAACTTCCTTGATGGCCGCCTTGGCCTCTCGCCGCAGCTGAGCTGAAATCCGAAACAGCTCCTGCCCCGTGTGCAGGTAACTCTCCTCATAACTACAGGTAAAGCGCTCCATCTCGTCAATGCCATCTTCCAACTGATTAAGGCAGTGATAAAGGTGGGCGGCAACACTAGCAGCACTCGCAGGGTTCTGCATTGACTGAAACTTGGTCTGCGCCTGCTCCAGCCAACTGCGGCAGGTTTCCAGATACGTCTGAAAGCCCTCCATCAGCTCATCATCGAAGGGATCAGCAGACAGGGTGCGGATCTCCCCTTTCAAGGGCGTCAGAATTTTGGCAACTAAGCGGTCAATGGGGTTGTAAACCTTTCTGAGCCACTGCTCCAGCGTCTCCTCGGATGCCTGAGCGGCCTGCCGCTGGCGGCGGTACTGAGCCTGCACATCTGCCGACCGCTGGTTCCGGTCTGCTGCGCTTTCAGCCGCCGTCTTCACGGGATAGTAGCCGTGGCGCTGCTGGTCGTAGCGCGTGCGCTGCTCTGGGTCCCCCAGCACCTCGTACGCTTCGTTCAGCCGCGTAATGCGCTCGTGGCCCGAGTGCTCAGTCTGGCTATCGGGGTGAAACTGCTTGGCCAGACGACGATAGGCTTGCTTAATCTCCGCCTGCGTCGCCGTCTCGGCCACGTCAAGAATTTGGTAGTGGGTCTGTTTTGCCATAGGCCCATTTTAAAGGGCCAAAGGCGGAGGGGAAAGGCTGTAGGGGGAGGAGAGAGGAGTGTATGGGAGATGGGTTTAGGGGACATAGCAGCACGATTACCCTAAACCCTAGACCCCTCACAACCCCTCTGCCTCAACTCAGAGCCACCGGTGCAACTAACTCAGGATCTTGAAACAGCGGTGTGCTGAGATAGCGTTCGCCAAAGCTGGGCTGGATAATCACAATCAGTTTGCCAGCGTTTTCGGGGCGGCGACCGATCTGCACAGCGGCATAAATGGCGGCACCGCTGGAGATGCCGGAGAGCAACCCTTCTTCGCGGGCAAGGCGGCGGCCGTATGCGATCGCATCATCGTCGCTCACTCTTACCACCTCATCAATCAGCGCCCGATTCAGCACTTCGGGCACGAACCCAGCGCCGATGCCCTGGATCTTGTGAGGGCCGGGGCGACCCCCAGAGAGAACGGGGCTATTGGCAGGTTCCACCGCAATGGTCTGAAAGCTGGGCTTGCGCTGCTTCAGCACTTCAGAAACCCCTGTGATGGTGCCGCCCGTGCCGACGCCCGCGACCAGGATGTCTGCCTGACCATCGGTGTCGGCCCAAATTTCCTCAGCGGTGGTGCGGCGGTGAACTTCGGGGTTAGCGGGGTTGCGAAACTGCTGGAGCATGTAGGCATCGGGCAGGGTTTCAACAATGGCCTGCGCCCGCTGAATACAGCCGCCCATGCCCTCAATGCCCGGGGTCAGCACCAGCTCCGCTCCATAGGCCCGCAGCATAGCCCGGCGCTCGGCGCTCATGGTCTCTGGCATGGTCAAAATCAGCCGATAGCCTTTGGCCGCTGCTGCCATTGCCAGAGCGATGCCGGTGTTGCCCGATGTGGGCTCGACCAGCGTGGTCTTGCCCGGCTTAATTAGCCCGTCAGCTTCAGCCGCTTCAATCATGCTGATGCCAATACGGTCTTTGACCGAGGCGGACGGGTTCATGCCCTCTAGCTTGACCACCAGACGCGCCACGCATCCCTCAGCCTGGGGAATGCGATTGAGCTGCACCAGGGGAGTCCGCCCAATTAACTGAGTCACATTCTCTGCAATGCGCATATGCCTGACCTAGATGTAATACATAATGTCGAGTTGCTGTCTGGCGTTTCGCCGCTCCAGCAGGTCTTGTAGCGTGCACTTCTGCAATATTGCTTCGGCGGCCTGTCGGGCTTCTTGCCAAACATCGCCAATCACCAAACCCTCTGGGGTAGAGGGTGCTTTATCGGGATCGGCCTGATCAAAGCCTTCAATGCAGCTAACGATTTCAAAGAGGGTAATCTTCCAGGGATCGCGCGACAGCAGATAGCCGCCTCGCGCTCCCCGCTGACTGCGCACCAGCCCAGCTCGCCGCAGCGTTGCAAGCAACTGCTCTAGATACCGATCTGGAATGTTTTGCTGGGCCGCAATCTGCCGAATCTGCATCGGCTCGCCGCTAGCATACTGAGCGCTCAGCTCTAGCAGGGCTAGCAGGGCATACTCGCTTTTACAGGACAGTTCCACAGGCTAGGAAGGTCACCATACAACTTGTCCTATTATACTCCGGTTCTCCACTGG
>DATNQE010000812.1:0-9127 GCA_036702895.1 Trichocoleus sp.
TGGTCTCCCGAAAACAGGAAGGTGTGCACACTTCTTCAGAGACTCGATGAACCAACGCAGCAATGCCGATGCTGGGGGACTTCTAGCGGAGGAGGTTTGTAGGGCGCGCCCGCCCTCCATCCGGGGGGTTTGGGGGGCTGCCACCCAAGCAACAATCTGAGCAATAACCGTTCCTAAATCCCCGCAAGTTCCCCACAATCAACCCCAGAGCTTACGATTACCTTCAAACCTGCACCCGTCGCAACCCAATCCGCTACCCTCAAAAAGTGCCGTTCGCTAACTGTGCATCATGTCTCTGCTGCAAGTCTGGGGTGCCTTTCTCATTTTTGTGGTGTGTCCCGTGCTGGGCGGACTGCCCCTCACCGGCTGGATCACCCGCCTAGTCTCTGGCAAAAACCTTGCCGAACTCGGCACCGGCAACGTCGGCGTCTCCGCTGCCTTTTACCACGGCGGGCGAGTAGCCGGTATCCTCTGCGTACTGGCAGAAGCCTTTAAGGGCATCGCCGCAGTGCTGCTGGCACGCTATTTTTTCCCTGCCGATCCGCTGTGGGAAGTAATTGCCCTAATGGCTCTAGTCATCGGGCGCTTTTGGATTGCTAAAGGGGCTGGCACCACGAACGTCACCTGGGGATTTTGGGTGCACGATCCGGCAGTAGCCGCCCTCACTTTTGTCATTAGCTTTATTGGGTTTACGATTTTCAGGGAGCGCCGCCAGGGCCGCCTGCTGGTGCTAGTGGTGCTGCCTCTGCTAACAGCCCTACTTCACAGCAATGAGGGCGCTCGGGTGCTGACTGTAGCCTGTTTGAGCGGTCTGATTGCCTGGATCTACCAGAAGCTGCCCGACGATTTAGACCTATCTACCACCCAGGGACGTTTGGAGTCACAGTCCATGTTTCGCTTTTTTCGCGGCGATCGCAGCCTGCTTTCCCTCGATCAATCGCTCCAGGCCAGCAAAGTTGGCAACAAGGCCGCTACCTTGGCCCAGCTACGGGCCTGGGGCTACCCGGTGCCGCGCGGCTACGTGCTGCCCCCTGGCGACGACCCCAAACCCCTGATTGAGATCACGGAGCCCTCCGGCAGTCGACCCTTGGTAGTGCGATCCTCAGCGGTGGACGAAGACACTGAGTTGGCCTCGGCAGCAGGTCTCTACACCTCCATTACCGACGTCACTAGCCAACCGGCTCTAGAGGCCGCCATTGCGCGATGCTTTGCCTCCTATAACAATCCAGGGGCAGTGCAGTATCGGCGCGATCGCAACCTGCCCGACCGCGGGCTGGCGGTGCTGGTGCAGGAGCAAGTGCAGGGGGTCTTTTCTGGAGTCGCCTTTAGCCGCGACCCGATTGCCCGCTGCGGCGATGCCGTGGTGATTGAGGCACTGCCGGGAGCCGCTAGCCAGGTAGTATCCGGTCAGCAGACCCCAGAGTCTTACCAGGTATGGATTGGCGCCGGGGATATCGCCTCCCTGGAGGAGCCGGATAGCTGGAAGCTGCCCGCAGCGCTGACCCTGGCGGTGGATGGTGAAGGTCAAGTGCCCTCTCGCCTGATTCAGCAGGTCGCTTACCTGGCCCGCCACTTGGAGGAGCGCTACCACGGCATTCCCCAGGACATCGAGTGGAGCTACGACGGCGAAACCTTGTGGCTGCTCCAGAGCCGTCCTATCACCACTCTGCAGCCGATCTGGACACGCAAAATTGCCGCTGAGGTCATTCCAGGCAGCATTCGGCCCCTGACCTGGTCGATCAACCGACCGCTCACCTGCGGGGTGTGGGGCGACATCTTCACCATCGTGTTGGGCAGCCGGGCGGAAGGCCTGGACTTCACCGAAACGGCTACCCTGCACCGCTCCTACGCCTACTTCAACGCCACCCTGCTGGGCGACATCTTCCTGCGCATGGGCCTGCCACCCGAGAGTCTAGAGTTCCTGACGCGGGGAGCCAAGTTTAGCAAGCCGCCCCTGTCCTCCACGCTGGGCAACACACCAGGGCTGCTGCGGTTAGCAGGCCGGGAAATGGGCTTAGATAAGGAATTTGAGAAGGACTGCCAGCGGCTTTTCAACAGCGGCATGGCCAATCTGGAAGCGGTAGATCGAGCTTCCCTCACCCCGCCGCAGCTAATCGAGCGCATCGAAACCGTGCTGACGCTCCTACGCAGGGTGACTTACTACAACATTTTTGTGCCGCTTAGCTTTGCGGTGCGCGAGGGCATGTTCAAGGTGCCTGCTAGCGAGCTGAATTCGTCCCAGAACCCGGAAGTAGCGGCGCTGAAGGAATTGGGTGCGATCGCAACCGCCGCCCGCCCCCAGCTTTCCCCTCAAACCCTGGATCGCCTGAGCCAGGGGGAAGCTCTCCTGCCTGCCCTTAAGGACGACCCCGCAGGCCCCGCCGTTTTGGCACAGCTAGACCAGTTTATTGCCAGCTACGGCTACCTAAGCGAGGTGGGCACCGACATCGCCGTACCCACCTGGCAAGAAAACCCCTCTCCCGTACAGGATTTGCTGGCTCAGTACCTGACAGCCCCACCCCCAGCGCCCGATACAGTTTCTCAAACCCGTCAAAAGCGCAGCTGGAAGCAGCAGGCTGTGCAGCGGCGGCTTGATCTCAAAGGCCGGGTAAATGCTCTGTACAGCCGCTTACTCGCCGAACTTCGAAGTTGCTTTCTGGCGCTAGAAGCGCAATGGCTGGCTGCCAGAGTGCTCACCCAGCCGGGAGACATTTTCTTCCTGATTTATGACGAAGTGAAGGACCTCGTTGCCCGGCCAGAGTCTGACCTGCAGGCTTCGCTGCCCCAGCGCCTACAGCAGCGGCAACAGCAGTTTGAGCAAGACCGCCAACTCAACCCGGTGCCCACCCTAGTCTTTGGCAACGAGCCGCCCCGCGCCGATGCCTGGATAGGCTCCTTAAGCGCTGCCCAAATTGCTCAGACCCTCAAAGGTATTGGCGCCAGCCCCGGCGTTGTAGAAGGAGAAGTGCGGGTGATGCGGCAGCTGACCCGCCTAGAGCAAACGAACGACGCCCTCATTCTGGTCGTACCCTACACCGACTCCGGTTGGGCACCGCTGCTAGCCAGAGCTGATGGCCTGATTGCTGAAGTGGGGGGTCGCCTTTCCCACGGCGCGATCGTGGCCCGAGAGTATGGCATTCCCGCTGTGATGGACATTAGCCAGGCTACCGAGCGGCTGAGGGATGGGCAGCGGGTGCGGCTGGATGGCGCAGCGGGGACAGTGGAGGTGTTAGAGGGATAGGGGGTCTGGGGTTCAAGGTGCAAGGTTCAAGGTCTAGGGCAAAAGTCTTCCTGCGCCTTAAACGCCTAGCTTCAATGCCTCTCTTCCTACTCACAAGTTAAGAGTTCGCTCGGTGGCTTGTGCAGTATTGCCCGGTGCATTGCGAGTCAAACAGCTTTCGATCAGGCCGTCCATTGCTGGGACAAAACTCACTCGTAGGGCGGCGGCAGTCGCTGCAACTAGCAGCACGGCGCTCAGACGATGACACCACATAAGATTCTCTGGGGGCAACTTTCTAAGGTCGTTGGACGACACTAAACACAGTGCCACGACTGACGATTTCTGAAAAAGTGCCATTCCCGTCAACGCGGGTGCGCTTTTGTGCAAAGTTTTCCAGGCAGGCTTGGGTACGGCATCGGCCTGCAGGAATCATATAGCTGTCGCCACAATGCTTAGGGCATTGGATTTTTAGGGGCATGGGGCTTTGCTTCCAGGCAGGGGTTTCGTCTCTGCATCCCGTCCTAGTTCTGGTGGCTACCGCTGTAGTTTTTGCAGAATTGTGGTTTCAGAGCGTGTCTAGTGAACGCAAACGGCAGGGCCGCGCTGTTATGATGGCATCTAATTCAAATCTAGGCTTTCAAGAAAACGCCGCTGCGCACCCGTAGAGTGACCCTATGAGCGACCTGAAGCGCGATCCGATCCTCGATGTCCGTAATCTCAAGGTTCAGTTTCACATCGATGAGCGCATCATCCCTGCTGTAGACGGCATTTCCTTTCAGGTACAGCGCGGGCAGACTCTGGGAATCGTAGGCGAGTCGGGCTCCGGCAAATCGGTCACCTCGCTAGCGGTGATGGGGCTAATTCCCAACCCGCCGGGCAAGATAGTCGACGGCGAAATTCTTTTTAGGCCAGGAACTAGCGCCAATGGGGCAGCTGGTGCGAAGGGAGCGATCAGCGGCGAACCTGTCGACCTGCGTCGCCTCACGTCCAGCCAAATGCAGCGCTATCGGGGCGGCGAAGTCTCGATGATTTTCCAGGAGCCGATGAGCTCTCTTAACCCGGTCTACACCTGCGGTTTCCAGCTGATTGAGGCGATTTTGCAGCACCAGCGGATCTCAAAGGAGGACGCTCAGCGGCAGGCCATTGCCGGCCTGCAGGAGGTAAAGCTGCTGCCCTCCGACCAAGAGCTGCGGGAGATGGTGCAGCGCAGCGACCCTAAGCTGAAAGACAGCCAGATTTTGCAGGAGATGCAGCGCCGTAAGGAAGCCATTCTCAACCGCTACCCTCACGAGCTGTCGGGAGGCCAGATCCAGCGGGTGATGATTGCCATGGCGATCTGCTGCAACCCGTCACTGCTGATTGCCGATGAGCCGACAACGGCGCTGGACGTAACGGTGCAGGCGCGCATTCTCGATCTGCTGCGGGAGCTGCGCGACCGGCGGGGTATGTCGCTGATTTTCATTACCCACGACCTCGGCATCATCGCCGAGATTGCCGACCAGGTGGCGGTGATGTATCGGGGCAAAATTGTGGAAGCAGGCCCGGTGTGGGAAATTTTCTCAAACCCGCAGCACCCCTATACCAAAGGGCTGTTGGCCTGTCGCCCCAAGCCCGACCAGCGGCTGCGGCTGTTGCCTACCGTGGCCGACTTCATGGAAGTTGAGGACACGGGCAACGGCGAGATCCAAATTCGTGAAAGAGCCCTCAGCCCTACTCAGCAGGCACAGTTCATGCAGGAGGTGAGCGACGCTGAGATTCGCGATCGCACCGCCCGCCTGGAGAAAAATGGGCCCCTGCTGACCGTAGAGAACCTGCAGGTGGGCTATCCGGTGCGGGGCGTGTTTGGCAATACCCGCCGCTATGTGATGGCGGTCAACAAAGTCTCTTTCCAGATTCACCAGGGGGAGACCTTTGGCCTAGTGGGCGAGTCGGGCTGCGGCAAAACTACTCTGGGTCGGGCGCTGCTGCGGCTGGTGCCGGCGCTGAGCGGCCGCATCTGGTTTGACGGCAAGGAGGTGCTGAGTCTCGACAAGCGCCAGCTGCGCCAGCTGCGGCGAGACATGCAGATTATTTTCCAAGATCCCTTTAGCTCGCTTGATCCACGGATGAATGTGGGCGATGCGATCGCGGAGCCGCTCAAAATTCACGGCGTGATCAAGAACCGCCGCAACCAGCAGGAGCGGGTGACCTATCTGCTAGAGCGGGTGGGGCTCCCTGGTGACTGCATGAACCGCTTTCCCCACGAGTTTTCCGGCGGTCAGCGTCAGCGCATTAGCATTGCCCGCGCCCTGGCCCTCAACCCTAAGTTCATCATCTGCGACGAGTCGGTGTCGGCCCTGGATGTATCGGTTCAGGCCCAGGTGCTCAACCTGCTCAAAGAGCTGCAGGGCGAGTTCAACCTGACCTACATCTTCATCTCCCACGACCTGGCGGTGGTCAAGTTTATGAGCGATCGCATCATGGTGATGAACCAGGGCCAGATCGAAGAAATCGGACCCGCCGAGCAGATTTACCGCCAGCCCCAGCGGCCCTACACCAATCAGCTCATCAACGCCATTCCGGTGGGCAGCCTCGATCGCATCCAGGAGCTGCAGACCGCCCGCGCCCTGGCTAGCTAGCGCTCTGATTAACCAGCGCTCTGACTAACCCCGCAGCTTTGCCGCAGCCGCTTTGAGCGGCGGCAGCAGGTCCAGGGGTAGCTTTAGCTGATTCAGCGCTGTGGCTGCCTTATCCGCCTTCCTCGGTTTGGTCTGAGAAGCGTTTGCTGGGGGATTTGCTGGCCCGTGATAGTCGCTGCCGCCGGTCATCAGCAGGCCGTACTGCCGGCAGGCTTCCTCTAGGCGGCGCACTTCGCTGGTGCTGTGGTGCGGGTGGTAGACTTCAATGCCCATTAGCCCTGCCGCCACAAGCTTGGGCAGCACAGTCTCCACGGTGCCGCCGCGAAACAGGTAGGGGTGCGCCCAGACGGGCACCGCGCCGCAGTCTCGCAGCAGGCGAATGCCGTCTTCGGCGGCAAACTTGTCGTACTGCACGTAGGCTGGGCCGTCGTCTCCCAACCAGCGCGTAAAGGCCTCCTGCTGCGAGCTGGCGTGACCTGCTTTGACCAGGGCCGCTGCAATGTGGGGCCGCCCCGGCGCCATTTCGCCACCGATTTCCGGCAGGGTAACTGGGTAGCCCAGCGCTGCTAGCTTCTCGGCAATGGCCTTGGCCCGCTGGTGGCGACCGGCAATTCGCTCCCGCAACGGCGGCTCCAACTTCTCGCGCTCCGGGTAAAAGCCCAAAATGTGTAGAGAGCGGTCATTACAGACCGTGCTTAGCTCTAGCCCCGGCACCACTTCCAGCCCCGTTTCGGCTGCCGCTTGTTGAGCCTCGTCCCACCCGGCCAGCGTGTCGTGGTCAGTAATTGCTAGCGCCCGCACTCCGGCTTCCAAAGCGGCTTGTACTAGCTCTGTGGGGGTAAGGGTACCGTCGGAGCAGGTGGTGTGGCAGTGCAGCTCTAGCATGGGGGGGAACCGAGGACGATTGTTCTATTGTGGCAGAGCCAACGGGTCGTTTAGCTGGTTTAAGGGAGGCTAAGCCAGAACCGGTGGCTATCTAGGGGTACATCCCTCACAAAACGACTTGTTGCAGGGGAGCAATACCTACAGGCAGAGCCCAGCAGCGGCACTAGCTCTACAGCGAGAGGGGCACCCGGAAAGTCAAAATCCATCCTTTTCAAGAGCTCACCTAAAGAACGGTTTAGTTAAATTAGATACTCAATTGAATGAAGGCTCAATAATTCGCTTTATTGTGCTTGCATATCACCTTATGCGCGGCTGCTCAAACAGTTAGAAACCTCTGCTGAGGTAGAGAACAATACCTATCTCTTTGTGCAGATCTCCCGACTAAAGGCCACTTCTATACTCAATCGTCTGTAAAGATTTGTTACGGTATGGGCAGGCGTTGCCTTGCTTATCCGCTTTAGATCCAAATTCTCAAATCTAACCTTCATTTCACCCGTACTCCTGCCTTGATGACTTTCCCCCTTGCCGATAACCCGCTCAGCCTGTCCCAGATGCTGCTGAATCTGCTGGGTATTCGCATGTCGGTGCACTATGCCGAGCGCATTCCCGACGGCGCCTCTGTGGTGCTGGTGAGCAATCACCGCAGCTTTTTGGACGCGCCGCTGCTGATGGCTGGCCTGCAGCGGCCAGTGCATTTTGCCTGTCACCACTACATGAGTCAGGTGCCAGTGATGCGCGAGTTCGTCAATGCTTTGGGCTGTTTGCCGCTAGATGTACCGGGTAAGCAGCAGACCTTTTTCCGCGAGGCGACTCACCTGCTGAAAGCGCAGCAGGCGGTGGGCATTTTCCCGGAGGGGGCTGCTCCCATGGTGAAAAAGACCGATCCGCTGAAGATGAGCGAGTTTCAGCGGGGTTTTGCCCACCTGGCGATGCGGGCGCCGGTAGAGGATCTGGTGATCCTGCCGGTTGCCATCGCATCCTTCGAAGAAACGGTGCCCTCCGTGATGCCGCTCAAGGTGCTGAGCTGGTTTGACCCCAGCGAGCCTTTATTCGACCAGCCCGGCTGGCATCCGGCAGTCATTTACCGCCAGGTCGATCTATCAGTGGGGCATCCGGTGCGAATTACCGAGCGATTGCGATCGCACTATCATGGCCGCAAAGCCAGCAAACTAGCTGCCGAAATTACCGAATCTTGTCAGATTGAGATTGCCAATTTGCTGCGTCAGGGGGCTTACTAGAAGAAAACCCTGAACACACCATTGCCTGCTGTCGGAATGTCGTCATCTGCAAAACCTCTCTATTTCACAAGCCCAGGCCCTGTCCGCCGAGATCTGCCGCTGCTGGTCTTTCTGCCGGGAATGGATGGCACAGGTACCCTATACGTCAATCAGACCGAAACGCTGCGAGCCCACTTCGACATCCGCTACCTGGTGATTCCACCTGATGATGTGACTCCTTGGGAAGGGCTAGTCCAGCAAACCGTAAAGCTGATTAACCAAGACCGTCATGGTCGTCCGGTTTATCTGTGCGCCGAGTCTTTTGGCGCTTGCCTAGCCCTCAAAGTCATTGCCGACTCTCCGGATCTCATTGACCGGCTGATTTTGATCAACCCCGCCTCCTCCTTTAGCCGACTGCCCTGGCTGCGGTGGGCGGCCAGCGTGGCGCCTTGGGTCTCGGCTTCGGCGTACTACGTGGGCACCCTCACCCTGCTGCCGATGCTAGCGGCTCTACATCGTATTTCCGACGACAACCGCAGCCAGCTCCTGAGCGCCATGCGGTCGGTTACCCAGCGCAGCGCCGCCTGGCGATTGACTCTGCTGAGTCAGTTTCAGGTTGAAGATCTGCCTCTACAGCGTTTCCAGCACCCCACGCTAATTGTGGTGGGCCAATCTGATCGGCTGCTGCCTTCCTTCAGCGAGGCTCAGCGGCTGGCCAAGTATTTGCCCAATTCCCAGGCCCACATCTTGCCGCTAAGCGGTCACGCCTGCCTTCTAGAGCAGGATGTGAGTTTGCTGAGCATTCTCAACAGCACTGGGATGATGGTCGCCGACGTACGCTCCGCTGCGTAAACGAACTAGTACTTTGTCATGCTCTCATCAAGGGTTGGAGAGACGTTTTGCAGCAGCAGACTTGCTGCGCTCTCTGATTGCGGGGATTAATGCCTGGGGGCAGGCCCCCAGACCCCCTTTGGAGAGCGGGCGCGCCCTCCAAACCTCCCCCGCTAGAAATCCCCCAGCATCGGCATTGCTTCGCTGGTTCAGTAGAGCCTTTGCAGAAGTGTGCAGTATCTCCTGTTTTCGGAAGTCCACTGGTTTACCGAGCCTGCCTCAACCACTGAGTATCCGGCTCACCGAACTGCCTGCGGTGCTTACCGTTGCGCCCTTGCGAGGGGGTTTGGGGGAAG
>DATNQE010000835.1:0-6170 GCA_036702895.1 Trichocoleus sp.
GAGCCGGTGAGGGTTCACCTCAATACTCGCACCAGCCGTCCCTCGAATAACCAGAGCCAGTCGGAAGGAGCAGATGCTCCAAGGGATATTGCCCTGCACATCACCCGTGACCCCATTCAGGTAAGCGGTCGATACTATGCGCTGGTGAAAATCCTGGGGCCGACCGACGAGGCTCTGGAACACTACCGGGTAGTTCACTACAGCTCCAAAACAGGTGATTTTTCCGGTCCTGAAGAAACTGTGCGAATGCCGACTGTAGTGCCGGATGTTAACGACACTCGCGGCGCCACAAATCAGGCTATTGAGCAGTCACCTCCTAACCAGGGCGGCTGGTACATCTACGGTGCCCAGGACAAAACAGGCGTTTTTGTGGTGCAGTCGCTCCTGCCCCGTTGCCTTGTTCGCCTGCGTCCGGATGAGTTTATTGGCGATGCCAAAGCGGGCTACGAGTTCATTCGCAAACAGTCGTGGAGCGACCTGCCTGATCAAAAGGGAACAACCCATTCAGTGCTGATTAGCCCCCGCTCCCCCACGCTTGAAGAGGCACTAACGGAGTGGCAGGAGGGCGATCGGGCACTGCTGGTGCATATCTATGGCGGCATTGGTGGTCGCAAGATTGAGCCAGCAGCCAAAGGTCCTGTGTACTTTGGTCATTTTGCCTACGGCTTAGCCACTGTGGTGCGAGAGCCACTAGCCAATGAGCTTATGTTCGATATCGTTTACTACCAGGTCTACACCCACAATATTCACGGCATTACCGCAGGGCCTCTGCACTGGTCTCGCTACATGGGCGATCGGCAGTGGGGGTTCTCGGGGACTCGGCCCGTGTCGGACATCCTAATCAAGCTGCCTGCCTACACTGAGCCCTTTGACTTTGACGGCCAGAAGCGCTGTGCCCTAGATGGACTGATTGGCCAGCTGGAGGTCATGACGGCGCGCTACCGCACGGGAGACGGCACCGGCGGCACCTATGTTGGCCCGGCTAACAACTGTGCTCAAGACTCTAACCAGGCGCTCTATGCCAGCATTAAGCGGCTGGAAGAAGCGCTCAACCGCGATCCGGTCTACTTTCGTCAGTGGCGGTCAGAGCACCCTCGCCAGGCCCAGCGATTTGAGCAGCTGCTGAAACTGCGTAAGGCTATCCAGTGGAAGCTGCTGCCCTTTGGCAGCGCCAGGGCCGACTGGGAAATAAGCGATCGCACCTTGGGTAGCAACCTGGAGGATTTTCCCCTTAAAACCTTGGGCCGTGGCTTGATTAGCTGGCGCACGATGCTGCCCCGCAAGGCTAGCGACACGGTCACTAAGGTTTTTCTGGAGCACGATGCTACTCTCTGGGTACTTCGCACTAATCAGATTGGCGGCTATGATGCCGATATTGAGCCCGTTGCTCCGGTCACCCTCTAGCCGTTGCTTTCGTTCTCGCGATTCCTTTCTCTCACCCCCTTCCTGCTATGCCCACTGGTGTTGCGCTGATCGCTCACGACGGTAAGAAAGACGAAATTGTAGCTTTGATAAACCGCTATCGCGGCATTTTGTCTCGGTACCAGCTGCTTGCGACCGAGAATACCGGCCAGCGCATTGTCCAGGATACGGGCATGGAGGTGCAGTGTTTAGCACCAGGGGCGCTGGGGGGGGATGCTCAGATCGCAGCGCGCATTGTCGAGGGCGGAATTGGGGCGGTAATTTTCTTAATTGATGCTCTCTACGCCCAGTCTCACGAGCCCTATATTCAAACTTTGCTGAAAATCTGCGAAGTTCACAACGTGCCGTTGGCCACTAACCTGGCAACCGCCTCTGCGGTCATCAGTCAGCTGGGCCGGTTCCGCGTAGGGCACTTGATTTTCAATCCCATTGCTGGGCAGGGCAATCCTAATAACGACCTCAGCTTGATTCGGCGGCTGCTGGAGCCCCAGATTCAGCTCAACGTCGTCTGTACTGAACCAGGAGTCAGCCCCTCGGCTCAGGCCAAGGCGGCGCTTGAGGTTGGTACGGATCTGATCATTGCTTCCGGCGGCGACGGTACAGTTTCCGCTGTCGCCGAAGCGGTGATGGAAACCGACATTCCTCTAGGCATCATTCCCAGGGGCACTGCTAACGCTTTTTCTGTGGCGCTGGGTATTCCCACCAACATACAGGGTGCCTGTGAAACTATTTTGGCGGGCAACACAATCAAGGTTGACGGGGCTCGCTGCAACGGGCAGCCGATGATTTTGCTTACGGGTATTGGCTTTGAGGCCGGATTTGTAGAGCGTGCCAACCGCGATTTGAAGAATCGCCTGGGACCGCTGGCCTACTTGCTCGCCGGGGTGCAGCAGTTTAACGAAGGGGAGATATTCCAGGCCTTTATCCAGCTCGACGGTAAGGAAACTGAAGTGCAGTCGGGGGCAATCACTATCGCCAATGCCGCCCCAGCAACCTCTGTCTTGGCCCAGGGATTTGGTCAGGTGGTGTTTGACGACGGCTTGCTCGATGTGACCATCGCCACTAGTCAAACTCGACTGCAAAGCTTCAACGCGCTGACCAGTTTGTTTGCCTCTGCTCTGGTGAACTCGCCCACCAACCGGGAAGATATTATCTGTTTACGCACGTCGAAAATTAAGGTGGCCACCGACCCACCTCAGAAAGTGGCGGTTGATGGGGAAATTGTTGGCACTACCCCCATTGAGGTAGAGTGCATTCCCCAGGGGCTGACGGTATTTGCGCCCTTGTCGACCCTACGGAGTGAGCCGGCCCCTGAGGAAGAATAAACGGCCACAAACCGTTCTAATATTTTGTCATCCCGCTGCTAACGCCCTGTTATAGCTTGTGTCGAGCTCGCTAGGGCATTTGAGAGCAATGGGGGTGTAGGGCTGCGCCCCCAGCCAGGGGTTTTACTCGTGCGCCCCGTGTCCTAATCAATTCGTCTACTGCTATATTTCCGTAGGCAGTCTAAATGCGTTGGGCTGCCGCTGGCTCTTGGGCTTGCTTGAGGGGGTGCGCCCTTAATATTGCATTGAACGCATTTCTGTGGGCGTTTTAGCCGGTTCTGGCCCTTAGGTGTGCCTCTGGCGCTTTGGCTGAGTGCCCTTTTGAATGTTGTTCTGTTGAGTGCCTGTGGTAGATGCTTGAGTGGCTGCTTCGTTACCGCATAGCGGGCTTTTTGCTGCTGTGGGCTGGGCTATTGCTGGGGCTACACAGTTCCCAGCAGAGCTACCTGGCCCATGACGAGGGCTACTACGCCCAGCAGGCCCGCTGGATTTTGGAGAACCAGGACTGGATCACGGTTGGCTGGTGGGGAAAGCCGGTCTACGATCGCACCATTGGCCTACAGTGGCTCATGACGCTCAGCTACGCCCTGTTTGGTTTCAGCGAATGGGCAGCACGACTGCCCAGCACCGTGGCTGGGCTGATGGCGGTGCTGTTGACCTGGCGTTTGGGGCAGCAGCTGTCTGAGAAGCGCGTGGGGTGGTGGGGGGCTGCCATTTTGGCGGTGCTGCCGGTGTGGATGCAGGCTAGCCAGCTGGGCATGCAGGATGTGGTACTAACCGCGGTTGAACTGGTCGGCCTCTGGGCGCTGCTAGCCGCTGAGGGAGCGCCCTCTCGGCATGGGCGCGCTGCTTATTTGAGCCGTGACTGGGGCCGCTTTGGCTGGGGAGTCGTGGCCGGCGCAACGGTGGGTTTGGGCTTTTTTATCAAGACTTTTATGGTGGTGCTGCCGGTCCTGGCTTTGATGCCGTACCTGCTGCTGGAGCATCGCCGCCACCGCCACCTCGCTAATCCTGGCCTATACCTGGGCCTGGGCCTGGGCTTTCTGCCGGTGACACTCTGGCTGGGGCTCAGCATGGCTCGTTACGGCAGTTCGCCGCTGGAGGAGCTGTTTGGCAAGGTGCTGGCCTTGTCTCGCTCCGACGGCTTGTTCGAGAGCTCAGCTACGCCGCTGTTTTACTTCTGGAATATCCCGGTCAACAGCTTTCCGTGGGCACTGTTTGCGATCGCAGGCAGCATTCTGATCTGGCGCACCCCTGGTCTCAGCCGTAAATGGCTCTGGTTGGGTTATCCCCTGCTGTTGTTTCTGCTGCTGCTGGCCTTCAAAACCCGCACCTGGTACTACGCGCTGCAGCTCTACCCGTTCATCGCGCTACAGGCGGCGTTTGCCCTCAACACGCTCAGCGCTCGCTATCTGTCAGAGCGACCCTACCAGCGGCGTTTACCGCTGCTGCTGAGCTGGGTCGTCGCGGCGTTTGGCAGCCTCCTGCTGGTGGCAGGGCTGGCGGTGCTGCTGCCGCTGCCCGGAGTACCGCTGGAGCTGCGCCCCTATGGCTGGGTGGGTCTGGGGGGTGGCCTAGGCTGGCTCGTGCCGCTTTGGGTCAGTCAGCGCGACCGTCACCGGGCTCGGCTCATGGGTCAGGGCTGGCTTTGGCAGATGGGCTGGCTGCTGGGTCCCTGGCTTGCGATCGCAGCGGCCTTTCTCACGGGCCTGTGGGGCAACTACGCCCCCGACCTCAAAACGGCTCTCCAGCAGCCCCCCATCGCGCCGGTGCTGGAGCAGCACACTGTCCATTTCGTGCAGCCCGACGCCAATGCCGAGGCGGTGCTGCTAACGCTCTACACACCTAGCTTGGGTAGTAACCTGCCTAGCTTAGAGGCCCTTGCCCCAGGTGAGTACGCCTGGATTGAAAACAGCGCCAATCAGCCTCTGCCCCCCCAATACAGCGTGATTGAGACCGTTAGGGGCTGGCAGCTGGTGACGCTGCAAAACCGCGAGAGCGTAGTTGGCGCTAAGAGGCAACCCGCAGCTTAGCGCTATGCCTGAGCCTATGGGGATGGTCCCTCAGTAGCCTTCGGCGACAACGTCATCATCTCTGAGTGGTTCTACGACTACACCCACGCCCACTGGGACAGCCGCACCTATCACCAGGTCTCAGTGCAGCGCTGGAAAAATGGCCAGGTTGTGCACGAGCGTTTTTACTACGGAGCATAGGCTCGACGGGTATCGGCCACCCCGTCACCTGGACGATAGAATGGCGAAAGCATTGACATCTGTCTTCGCCACGTCGTCCAGGTGATTCTATACAGGTTGTTATGTCCTCAGATGCGCTGATCCAACTCGACTTGGTCCGCCTGGCATGGGCTGTGGGGCTCATGGCGGTTGCGATTGGGCTTTCTAGCTGGCAGCGCTTAGGTCTAGAGGGCAGCCTTGCGATCGCAACGTTTCGCACCATCCTGCAGCTTTTGGCGGTGGGCTATTTTCTAGCTATCGTCTTTGCCTGGCGCAATCCGCTGGCTGTGGTTGCCGTGATACTGGCCATGATGGGCGTCGCCGCCGTGGTCGCCCGCAACCGAATCAGCAAAAAGATGCCCCGCCTGCTGCCGCTAATTTGGGGCTGCCTGCTGACCAGCACTGCCCTCACCTTGGCCTATACCAGCGTGCTGGTGATTCGCCCCAACACCTGGTACGAGCCGCGCTACATTATTCCCCTGGCGGGCATCATTCTGGGCAACGCGATGAACGCAGCTGCGATCGCGGGCGATCGCTTCGTCAGCACGCTGCAAAACAGCCGGGTAGAAATCGAAACGCACCTCAGTTTGGGGGCTACTCCTAGCCAGGCAATCTTGGTTTACCGCCGCGAAGCGATCAAAGCCGGGCTCATCCCTACCCTCAACGCCATGATGGTGGTTGGCATTGTTACCCTGCCTGGCATCATCACGGGTCAGCTGCTGAGCGGCGTCAACCCGCTCGACGCGGCGCTCTATCAAATGCTGATTATGTTCATCCTGGCGTTTTCTACGCTGCTCACCGCCATTCTGGTGATCTACGGTTTGAGCCGCCAGTTTTTTAGCCCCGCCGCTCAGCTGGTGCTGCCCTAACCATGACATCAGGAACGCCATCCGATTCGCATCCCAACGGGCATCCCAACGGGCTGCCCAACCTGTCGTCTGAGCCACCGGCCTGGCTGGAGCTACCGGGTAAGATTGTGCCCGGCCACCAAGTTGCCTCAGGCCGATCGGCCGACAGCCCCTACCCCCGGGGCACCATTGACATGCAGATACCTCACTTCAAAGCCCGGGGCCTCGACTTGAGCGCGATGTTTCCGGCCACCCTCAATGTCTCGGTTGCGCCTTACGTGCCGCTTCTGAAGGCGCCGGAAATTACCTTTGCTGAGGTCAAGTGGTCTCCGCCCCATCCCCCC
>DATNQE010000844.1:0-7342 GCA_036702895.1 Trichocoleus sp.
GGTTGCTATATGAATGTACCGGATGATGGGAGACTGCAGAAAGAGGATAAGACAGCCCCTGTCATTCAGTAAGCCTCCCTACAAAACCTGACCGCCCAGGTCAATTTCTCGACCTGGGCGGTTTAATTTGTCGGTAGCGAAGCAACTTCGCAGCGACAAGCTTGGCAATTTTAAGGAACTCTAGCCGGAACTTTCAGCTCAGGGAGGAGCCACTGCGATCGTAGGAGCGGCTGGCGTCAGCGCTAGGCTTACCCTGAATGTGGCTCCAATGCTCAATATCACCAGGCATACCAATTTCTGCGTTAGTGCGGCTCAGCATCGACTGCTGGCGATTTTTGACCAACTGGTGATGCCGCATCATCAGGGCGCGAGCTTGATCGTTAGCAGACATGGCAGTGGCCTCCCGGCAGCTATGGATGTCTCTGTTCGTACTAACTAGAATAACAAAGCAAACTGTAGCAAAAGCTACATTTTCTCAGAATAGACACATTACTTCTGACTTCGTTACAGTTCCATAGACTGGGTTGATAACGGTAACCCTGGGTTCAGAATCCTAGGCGGCTTTTTCGGGCCGTTAGGGCAGCCAGAAGGGAGGCAACACCTGAGTTAGCTGAGATCGCACCGTTCGGTTCACCTGCCGAGCTAGCTGAATATGGGGCTCATCGGGAATCACGGGTAAAATTGGCGCTGGCTGCCCATCGCCTAGCAGAGCAATGACCTGATTAGCCGCTTCCAGCCCTGTCACGTAAGCTTTTTCCTGCGACCAGGAGCCGTGGCGAGTAACAATCCAGTCGCCGCTCATAAACACGTTACGAAAAGTCGTAGTGCCCGGCAGCAAATAGCGGTAGCTGCCGGGGGCGAAGTGGCTCACCGCTTGAGGCAGGCGTACAACGCTATAGTCAACCACCTTAGCCGCGGCAAAAGCCGGCACGCAGCTGGCTAAATCTCGCTGCACCAGTGGAATAATTTCTTCATCGGCTAGACCCAGCAGCTGGTTGGCGTGGTAAAAATCAACTTCGATCACCGAGCCCGGCTCGTCCCGATACTCGTCGTGGAGAGCGTTTAGGTCAAAGAACGTCCAGCCGGTAGTGGAGTGAAAGCCAAAGCAGGCATTGGAAGGCTGGGGAATCTCAACTTTACGGTCAAACCATAGCCGCACCGCCAGCACGTCTACAGCTCCCAAATTGCTTAGATCACTAAACTGAGCATGGCGGCGCAGGGCAGGGCTGCTGGCCACAATCTTTTTCATGCCGGTAATGCCCACCGCAAAAATCACGGCGTCCGCTTCAAACACCTCATCACCGCTGACTACCGCCTTGATATGGCCGGGTTCTCCTTCGACCACATCGCTCACCCGGTGGTTCGCTAAAATGCGACCGCCGGCCTTCTCAATCTGCTCAGTCCAGGGCCGAAAGATTTGCTCTCCCACAGTGCCCCGGCACCAGCGCACGTCAAAGTCAGGCTGGTGGGCCAGGATGAAGTAGTAAAGCATCCCCAGGGCCGCCGCCGCCGAACACTGCTCGCCCGGGGCGAACAGCCCCACCAAGAGCATCGGCTCAAAAGAGTCCTGGTATAGCCGGGCCGACACCCCATACTGCTTAAACAGCTCCCGCGCCGTAATTCGGTCATACCGCTGCCAGGCCTCGTCTGAGTTATCAAAGTCAACCACCGCGTAAAGCAGCGGCAGGGCTGAGAGCCGATCGATTAGCGGCAGTCGCTTAAAACGCGTATAGAGAAAGGTACCTAAGGGACTAGGCAGGTAGGGCATCGCCTGAAATAGAGGTGACTCAACCTCTAATCCGTGGGGCGAATACTGGGAAGATTGCGTCCACGGGGTAAACGGCTGAATGCCCATCTGGTCAGTCAGAGAAAAAATATTGCGGTACGGGTACCAAAAGCCATGAATCCCTGCTTCCACTGAGCGCCCAGCAGGAGTTTTCCAGCCTGCCACCAGCCCGCCGGGATAGGCTCCCGCTTCCAGCAGCGTCACTTCGTAACCCTGTCGGGCCAGGTGATAGGTAGCGCCTAAGCCAGCCCACCCAGCTCCCACAACAACAACTTTGGGCCGATTCCCTGATGCCATGCTCTCCTCCTAAACGCTGATGGTGGCCGTCGTAAGAACGCTACAAACGCTGTCTAGCAGCTATACTCTTGCTGCCCAACCGCATCCTAGACCCAATCAGCAAAACGGACTTTTAAGCAGAGCCCGGTGCGGTTACCTCTGGAGCACTCGATTCAGGGACTGCCTGCAGGGCCACGATGACTACCGTGATGTTGTCCCGACCGCCTCTCTGCTTAGCAGAGCTAATAAGAGCTGCCGCCGCCGCATCACAAGACCGAATAGATTTGAGGTGAGAGGCAATCAGATGGTCAGAAAGCTCTTCTGTCAGGCCGTCACTACAAAGCAACAATCGATCGCCAGGGTTGACCTCTAACGGTTGAATATCAAGCTGATTGAGATCCTCCCGCCCCAAGCACTGAGACAGTACGTGCCGCCAGGGGTGGGTACGCGATTGAGACGGGCTCAGCTCACCCTCACGAATTGCCCTAGCAATCCAGGTGTGATCCTCTGTAATTTGGTCTAGGTGATGGCCCCGTAAGCGATACAGCCGCGAATCTCCAACGTGGGCGCACCAAGGGCTGTGATCCCCCTCACGAAAGGCCAACACAACCACCGTCGTGCCCATGTCGGCCCGCTCTGGGTGGCGCATCTGGTCGTCTAGAATGACCTGATTAGCGCTCAGCAGCGCCTCCTTTAGCAGGAGGTCGGTACCGCGATCGTCCTTCCAATGTTCATCCAGGTAATTACGAATAGCCTCGGTTGCTAAGCGGCTAGCTTCTTGTCCGCCGGCATGGCCACCCATACCGTCTGCCACGATAAAGAAGCGCCCCAAGGAGTCAATGAAATAGGCATCCTGGTTACTTGACCGCAGCAGTCCCGGATCGGTAAGACCTGAATAGTAGCGCTTGGTCATGGACATCGGCATCGCAAAGGCTAAGGTAGGCGATCCGCTCGGTTAATTCGGAAAATTGCGCGTACAAAGGCAATGCCCGATACTGCCGACAGAGCCGCTGCGATCGCAGCGATCCAGGCAAACTCATACACCAGCAGTATTGTGGCAGACAGGGTGAACGCCCCCACCAGCGTAGCGTAAGTATTGGCCAGATTGACGCTGCTGGCCCGTCTTAACATGCGATCGGTCTCTATCGAGCGCACCCGCACCCGAATATCGCCGCGCTCTAGCTTATCTAGAGTGTCCTCAATGCGTCGGGGCAGACCTAAAGCGCTGGTGCTAACCTGCGCCGCTTGACGACCCAACGCCCCGAGAATGCTGTTGGTCGTATCAGTTGAGTTTCCAGTAGACATAAGCTGTGCAGCAAAAGGTTTAGCAGCTTCCATGAAGTTAAACTCGGGATCGAGCCCTTTACCAACCCCCTCTAACGTTGAAAAGGCGCGCATCACGAAAGTAAAGGTTGCCGGAAATCGGAACGGCTGATCGTAAGCGACGGCATAGAGGTCATCGCTAATAGCATTCACAGACTGCTCCTCAAAGGGCTTGTCCATGAGATTATCCAGAATATACTGGATAGATCGCCGAATTGGCCCCATATCTTCGATTTCGACCAGGGCCCCTAATTCTACGAGGGAGTTCATCACTAGGCCAGCATTGCGCTGAGCAATGCCCATGAACGTACCCATTAAGCGCTGCCGTGTCATCGGCTGCACCTGGCCCATCATGCCAAAGTCGTAGAAAATGAGCGCTCCCTCTGGGCTTACCGCGATATTGCCGGGGTGAGGGTCAGCGTGGAAGAAGCCGTCATTGAGCAGCTGCTGCAGGTAGGCCTGTGCGCCTAGCTGGGCTAATCGGCGGCGGTCTAGCCCTGCGGCTTCTAGCGCATCGTAATGGCTAATCTTAATGCCGGGCAAATACTCCAGGGTCAACACCCGTGACGAGGCAAAGCGCCAGAACACCCGTGGAACCTTTACCCAGTCTTCACCCCGGAAGTTGCGGCGGAAAGTATCGGCATTGCGCCCCTCGTTGAGGTAGTCGATCTCCAGCCACAGGATCCGGCAGCACTCTTCGTAGATACCTAGCCAGTCTCGGCCTTTGCCCCATTCTGGGTGGCCCTGAAAGTAGCGAGCAATGCCTTTGAGAATGGAGAGATCAATCTCAAAGAGAGACTTGAGGGCAGGGCGCTGCACCTTGACCACCACTTCCTCACCAGAATGAAGCTGAGCCCGATGTACTTGCCCCAGGCTGGCAGCAGCTAGGGGAATCGGATCAAAGGTGCGGTACAGCTCATGAATAGGCTTGCCCAGATCGGCTTCGATGATATCTCTAGCCTGCTCATAGCTAAAAGCAGGCACCCGATCTTGAAGCTTGGCGAGTTCCTCTACATATTCAATGGGGAAGATATCGGCGCGGGTTGAGAATAGCTGCCCTACTTTGATGAAGGTTGGCCCTAAATCCAGCAGCGTCTCACGAATCCATATAGCCTGACGGCGGCGGCGTTCAGCCTGCTTCTCAGGCGTCATGGCACCGCTGTAGCTCCAGGGTTTGCCGTAGAGCCACCGCGCTCCTAGCAGCTTCAGCACAAAGCCCCAAATGTCTACAAAGCGGCGGCTGCGCGAGTAGCGACCTCGATTCCAGCGGTAGGCATTTTGGCCGAAGGCCATGTCTTTCTCGGTATCGTCAGGATCTTCCTGAAGCGGCACAGGGTAGGCCGTAACCGAGGCATGGACCGATTTTGGCAGATCTGATTTCGGTAGATCCGTCTGATGCGCTGCCATCTGTGCAGCAGCCCCGTTAACAGTCTCTTCGGGCAGGCCCGGAGGAGACAGCGGGGTTTCTGATGCGGAATGGTTGGAAACAGCAGACACTCAAACTCCTCAGGCAGCAACAGTGGCAGACGAAGACCGGAAGGTGCGTAAGATGTGCGCGATTCTAATGCGGCTATCTATAAAGATGCCCGGTACTGTTGAAGCGCCACCCGCACCTGAGCAATTTCTGCTCGCAGAAGGTCAATGGTGGCCTGAAGGTCTTGGGGCTGCCCATCTTGACCTACCCCTGAGCTACCGGGCTGCCCCTGGGTTGCGGCGGCTTCCGCCTGCTGAGCCCGAGCTAGAACATCTTCAGTAAACTGGCGCAGATTTTCCCGCTGCTCTGCATCGAATTTGCCCAAGTAGCTCAGAGCATCGGTTGTCAAACGCTCAACCTGCGCTCCGGTTGCCTCTGCCAGGGCTCGACCGATGAAGAAAGCTTGTAACATTGGGTTACTCATAGGGAAAAAGCTTAATACGCCTATTTGAGAGAATTATAACGTCCTTGTCCAGTGCCGTTTGGGGGAGAGCATCCAACCAGAAGAATTAGGGCGCCCCTTGTACAGGGACTGCGGGGGCAGCTGACCCGAGTGCCGGAGCAGGGCTGCGGGAAAAACTGGGGGCCGACTGAGGGGGAGGAGCCTTTTCAATTACAGGCGGCACTGGGGCTGGCAAGGGTGCAGGTGGCGCTGGGGCAGCAGGCAGTTCGCTATTGGGAGCTGGAGTAGAGGGCTGTAGGGGTGACGGCGACAGTGGGTCGCTCATGCTGGGCTCGGTGCTGTCGATCTCTGCAGGTAAATCTACCGCCGGAGCAGCGCCGCCATCGTCGGGCTCGGGCGCAACCTCTGGAACCAGCGGCCTAGCAGGACGGACAGGAGCCCGTTCAAAGGGTGTCTCAATGGGCTCAGGAGCTAGCGGACGGTTAGAGGGCGCCTCTTCAGACCGTTCACGCCCCCGATCGTTGGGGAGGTAAGGGGTATCAAACTCAGCTACGGGATCGTCACCCTGCCAATCGGACAAAGGTGGGAAGGACTGCTCGGGATTGAGGCGAGATTCACCCGAGCTCACGGGGGTATGCAGCCGTAGAGATAGACCAAACCCCAAACCAGCAACACTGGCCAGCATTCCTGTAAAGACCAAAGCGAACTGGGGGCGGCGCCAGAAGGAGCGGTGTGAGCCCTGGTCAGAGGCAACATCCGAATCCTGTCCAGAAGCAATATCTAAATGTTCAGCAGCCTCTGAGGGGCTGGCTACAGTCTGATTCAGCGCAACGGTCGGAAGGGCTACCACCGCAGCGGGAGTCTCAGACGTGGCGACAGCCGCAGTAGCCTCTACAGCTTCGGAGCTAGGGGTTGGTACACGGGCATCTTCTGGGGTCTCTGTTGCCTCACTTTTGAGCCTATCTTCTGGCTGCACCGCCTGAAGGACTGATACTGCTGCTGTCTGACCATTGGGCGATTCGGAAGCGGGGAAATGCTGTAATGGCGCCTCAGGCAACAGTTCTAGCCAGGCTGCCAGGGTGGGTAGGGCTGAGGGCTGCGTGGGCTCTGCTAGCCCTTGCTCAATAGCCGCCTCAAACCCTGCATCCAAACCGGGATGACGGTGCCGTAGATGAACGGCCGGAGCTTTGATCTTCTCTGCTCGCTCTCCTGTTAGCAGGAAAAACAGCAGTCGGGCCAGCTGCGGCACGATGGTGCTGTCTTCACTGCTGTCCACCCGTTGCGCCAAGCCCTCCGAGGTTTCTAGAGGTAGCCCAAAGCCGCTCAGCAGCAGGCGGCGGTTGTGCAGCCAAATTTGATCAGGCTGCAGCACCAGGCAACACCAGCCGAGCGGGCGCAGTGCTTCTAGAGTGTGCTTAATTTGCTGTAGAGCCTGGAGTGCTGAACGAGCTGTGAGAGGAGTTTTGGGGGTAATGCGGGTGGTGAGCGGCTGACCAATATCGGCGCTCATCAGTAGGTAGGAAATGCCGTCCTCCTCTATGCCCTGTAGGTTAGGGACAATGTGGGGATGCTGGAGTTGGCTAACCTGCTGGAGATAGTCCCGAAACTGCGATCGCACCTCCGGCCCTGGAATCTGGTCCGGTCGCTGACTACCCAAAACTTTAATCTGCCGCCGCTGGCCGCTGAGGACGTGGGTCGCCAGATAGGTAGGGCCGAGAGAATCTTCAAAACAAAAGGCATCGATCACATAGTTGCCGTTTTGTAAGGCGGTGCCGACAGGAAGAGTCATAACGCGGACGGAATGCGATCGCTGACGAGTTATCCTGCCCACTTTACCCTGTCTAGACCGTCTCCGGCAGAATTCGCCAGCCGTGCCCCCAAACCTTTAAGCTTCGATGCTCAAAAGGTATTTTCAGACACTAAAAAGCTGTCTCTTAAACCTTGGACCCTAAACCCTGAACCCTAGACCCTAAACCCAGCTCAAGTCGGTTCACCATACCGAGCCACCAAAAACACCTTGGCCTCTGCCTGGCTGTGCAGCTGACCGTCCAGTTGAGCTGCTAATAAGGCCTCCAGCATC
>DATNQE010000851.1:0-2751 GCA_036702895.1 Trichocoleus sp.
GGGTCTAATTACTGACGAGCAGGTGAGATCGCTCTGCCGCAATCGCCTAATCTGCGCTCTGCCGCCAGCCCCCAAAACGCGGGCTGTTGATCTGCCCGTGACTGCGGCCGGTAAGCTGCCCCAGACTGGCCCCACGCGAGACTTTTTGCCGTCGCCAACGTCGGCTTCTCGCCGGGCACCTGAGCGGGCTCGCCCGACAGAGCGCCCCCGTCCCCCGCGTTCGCCGGGTCTGGTGAATGTTTGGCTGCAGCAGCTGGTGGGAGAGCTGAGCGTGGTTTGGCTGCTGGGGCTGGGGGTGTTTTTGGTGGTGCTGTCGTCGGCGGTGCTGGCAGCGACGCAGTGGGCTCAGTTTAGCGCGGTTGGCCAGTACCTGGTGCTGCTGGCCTATACGGGTGTGTTTTGGGCTATTGGCACCTGGAGTGCAACCCATCCTCGGCTGCAGCTCACCTCCAAAACGCTGCAAATTATTGCCCTGCTGCTGGTGCTGCTGAACCTTTGGGCTATGGATGGTCTGGGAGTAGGCCGCTCCGGCATTGGCGTTTTGGTGGTTGCCGTAGCTGTTGTGCTGCTCTCGGGAATGGCGCTGCGAGGGCTGCGTCGACTGGGTGTCGCTCCAGTGCGATCGCTCAATTTTTTAGGGTTGACTTACCTTCACCTGGGCTGGGCCATCCCTTGGCTGCCCCTTGTTGCTGTCTATATAGGCTCAATCCTCAGCGCTGCGGCCATACTTTATCGCCCGCCCCCGGTCACCAGTCGTTCTAACGCAGGTTCCCGATCTGACCAAATTCCTTTGGGGTTGGTCATTTTTGCTCTGGGGCTGCTGCTGTTGAGATCGCTCACCGTGATCGAGTCGAGTGATTGGGGCCAGCTGGGGTTGGCCTTTGGAATCTATGGTGCGGCGCTGGTGTGGCTAGGCCAGCGAGCTGAGGCTCAGCGGCAGGTTTTGCAAGCAGATGTGGCTGCTTCCAATGCGGCTGCTCCCAATGCGGCTGAACCCAGAGCAACTGCTGATGCAGCGCCAGCTATTAGCGCCGCTACAGATGCCAGCCTGTCTGCCGCAGCGGCTCAACCTGTAAGGACTACGCTGAGCCCTCGACCTCTGGAGTCCTGGAGTGTGTGGGGCGGGCGGGGCCTCCTGTGGTGGGGTTGGCTGTTGGCGGTGTCTGCCTGGCCTGCTCAGGCTCTGGGCGTGAGTATTTTGGGCCTGGGTTTGCGCGGGATGCGGCTGGGGCAGCTGGGCCACCGCAGGGATTTGGCCTTTGCGTTTGCGATCTCGCTCCAGCTGCCGTTCCTGGCCTGGGAAATTCTGCCGCAGCCGCTTCGCGCAGGGCTGCTAGAGCCGCTGCTCCGGTGGACCGACACCACCTACCAGCCGGATGTGCTTCTCGGGATTACGCTATTTCCCTACGTGGCGGTGATGGTGGCAGCAGCAGACCATTTTTATCGTCGCCAGAACCGTAAGTTGAGCCGCTTTAGCGAAGGAATTGCTTTTGCCCTCAGCACTGTGCTGACGCTGACGAGTTTGGCTAGCGCAGCAGTTTTGGCGCTCAACCTGATCGCAACTACTGCCACGGCTCTGGTTGCTACTCTGCGGCGGCCGCTGCAGCTGTGGCGAGTTTACTCGACCCATGCTCTGGCGCTAGCCGCTGTGGTGGCTGTCTTAGTCTATTTCTGGCTAGGTTTGTCCTCCGTTCAGTGGACTTGTATTGTTTTGGGGCTGATGGCGATTGAGCTGCTGCTAAGCCGGGGACGGGCCAACCTCTGGCAGGAAAGCGCCTGGGATTTGGGGCGAGGGCTGGCGGCGCTGGGCTATTTGCTGCTTTTAGGCCGCCTGTTGGAGGCAGGCTTTGGCACCTGGCTAGGCCTGCTGGGGTTGAGCATTCCGTTGGTGCTGCTGCTGGTCAATGGATATTCGGCGAGTGTGCTGGCGCTGGGGTTAACAGCACCGCTGACGCTGGGGCTGCCCTGGACACGGCTGGTGGGGCTGGGTGTGTCTACAGGGCTAGCAGCCGCTAACACCGCTTTTTTGCGACAGCGATCGGTGACCATGCTGACGGTGGGCTTTGCTCTAGGGTGGGTTGTGAGCCTGCTGCACGATATAGGAGAGCCGCCGGGCCTGCTGCCAAATAACACCTACTGGTATTTAGTGGGTGCGATCGCAACCCTGGTGCTCTGGCTGCTCTGGCGCGGGCTGCCCGCCTCAGAAACCGTTTCAATAGCATCTCCAGAGCCTGATTCAGATCTGCCACCGATGCCGGTTCTGGAATCTTGGAGTGATTTGTATCGAGCGGCGTGCGATCGCTGGGGCTTCATCCTCAGCGGTGTGGTGCTGCTGGGAATTACGCTGGAATCGGGCCTGCTGTTTGCCGACCTGCGCCCTGCCTACTTGCCCTACGCCTTAGGATTGGCTGTGCTGATGGCGGCTATCTTCTGGCGTTTTTGGCGACGCCCTGAGCCGCTGGTGGTCTACAGCTTGGGTTGGGCCGCGGCGCTGCTGGTGGTGGAGGGGCTGGGCTGGCAGGGAGGCTCCCAGCTGACATTGGCCTATGCCGTGGTAGGACTGGGTTTAGTGAGTATGGGGCTAGCGTTTGGGCTGCGGGCTCGGGTGCCGAGACTGGTGCCGCCGCTGCGTCAACTGGCGCTGCTGTATGCGCTGCTGGCCGTTGGCCTGCGCAGCGGCTACTTTACAGCCTGGACGGGGGGAATTACTTTGGTTGCGTCGCTGCTGGCGCTTGAGGTGGGGCGGCAGGC
>DATNQE010000027.1:0-2286 GCA_036702895.1 Trichocoleus sp.
GTGGCGCTCTCGGTCAGCCGCATCGGCATGATTCTAAACACGACCCCCGAAGAAACGGCGGAGGCGGGGCTGGTGCTGCCGCCCCTGCAGGGGCAGATCACCTTCGACAAGGTGGGCTTCCAGTACCCAACCGCTGAAGAACCCGTGCTGCGCGGCATTTCCTTTGATATCGAGCCCGGCATGTTCGTCGGCGTAGTCGGCCGCAGCGGCTCAGGCAAGAGTACGCTCTCCAAGCTGGTGCAGCGGCTCTACCAGCCCAAATCGGGGCGCGTGCTGGTCGATGGGCTAGACGTGAAGGGGGCCAACCTGGCCTCTCTGCGCCAGCAGATCGGCGTGGTCTTGCAGGATGACTTTCTCTTCAACGGCACCGTGTTTGAAAACATCACCTTTGGCAAGCCGGAGGTGTCGCTGGAGCAGGTGATCGAGGCGGCGAAGAATGCGATCGCACACGACTTCATTATGGAGCTGCCCAACGGCTACGAAACCCCCATCGGCGAGCGCGGCACCGGGCTGTCCGGCGGACAGCGCCAGCGAGTTGCCCTGGCCCGCATGTTCCTCAACGATACGCCCATCCTGATTCTCGATGAAGCCACCAGCGCCCTCGATGCCCAAACCGAGCGCCAGGTGCTGCGCAACCTGCGCCGCTTTGCCCAGGGCCGCACAGTGATGCTCCTGACCCACCGCTACTCCATGCTGCGCTCCGCTGACAAAATCCTCGTGCTCGAAAAAGGCGTGCTGGTCGAGCAGGGCCGCCACGAAGAGCTGCTAGCCGCCAAGGGCGTGTACTCGGTGCTCTACCAGCAGCAGCAAGAGTCCGACGACCTGTAGTTTTTTCTAACCCCCTAACCCTGTCCTAACGCTCTCTCAGACAGCTTTCCTTAGGAGTTTTCTCATGTCTCACCAGAACGTTGCTCAATCTGCCAGCACATCGCTTCAGTCCTCTGCTGCAGATTCGCTGCGAGGTAGCCAATCGGGCAGCCTAGCCCCTAATCTGCAAACCCAGCCGCATCACCAGAGCCTCGGCAACCATCGCCTAAGCTCAGCCCTCCCTACAGAAAATCCCCTGGCTAGCCCTCAGGTCATGCCTCTAGAGGCTGCCTTTGCCGCTGCCACCCAGCCCAACCAAATGACGCTGGCCCAGAGTCTGCAGAACCGCGCCCCTGGCTGGCTCAAGCAGGGTCTTCAGGGAATGCAGCAGTGGCTCGGCACTGGGCGTGAGGCCGCTGCTAGCTCAGTATCCCAACCCCAAGGCCTGCTAATCGGCATCATCGACACCGGCTTTGCCCCCGGACAGCACGGCCACCAGATGCTGCAGACCATCCAGAGCGGCAACCCAGAAGCCACAATCTTGCTGGCCGATAGCGTTGGCAAAGGCACCTGGGCCGATTCCCTCACTAAATTTGTCGATACCGCCAAAGCCACCAGCCAAACCAGAGCCGTCGTCAACGCCAGCTTCGACCTTACCCAAAAGAACCCCGACGGGAGCATCACCACCCGCCAAGAGCTAACGGCTCAGGAAAAGGCCGCCCTCAACTACGCCCGTGAGAACGGCGTGCTAGTCGTCGCCTCGGCAGGCAATGAAGGCGGGGCGATGTCGGCATTGGGCCAAACTTCTTGGCTCTCCGACAATCTAATTGTGGTGGGCAGTGCTGAGGGCAACGATCGCACGTCCTACTCCAGCTATGGCAAAGGTCTCGACTTTCTCTTTGGTGGTAACCCAAACAGCGGCGCTGGAACATCCACCTCTGCAGCGAAGACCACTCAAACCATTGCCCAAATCTGGGCGGCCAACCCCAATCTGACACCTCAGCAAGTCGTTCAAACCCTAGAAGCTACAGCTATTGATCTCCAAAAGCCCGGATGGGATGCCGCTTCTGGTCTGGGAATTGTCAATCCTGAGGCAGCCCTTCATTACGCCGCAACAGTTGCCCCCCCTCTAGAATGGATGGCTCAGATGGGCTTCACTCAGCCTGCTAACAACTTAGGCACACCGACTTGGAATGGAAGCGGGGGAGCAGTCGCCACTGAACGCTCCAACTGGAACTTGCGGAGAGCTGCTGGCAAGATATTCAATATCCCTGCCCTGCCGAAACGTAGAATCTCTGGAGCTGCCAAGGCCGTCGGGCGAACTGCTACTGCTGCTGTCAGAAACAACCCACGACCTTCCTCTGGACCAAGACCTAGAATCTCTGGAGTTGCCAAGGCGGTCGGGCGAGCTGCTGCTACTGCTGTCAGAAACAACCCACGACCTTCCTCTGGACCAAGACCTAGAATCTCTGGAGCTGC
>DATNQE010000233.1:0-5668 GCA_036702895.1 Trichocoleus sp.
TGAACTAAGTCCTCCACCTTGGGCGTAAACATCAGCATCGGAGTCAGCGCCACGGTGCCGTAGGTGCCCGTCCCTGCCAACACGTCCTGCAAAAAGGTGTTTGACGGATCGGGCGGGTTCGCCAGAATGCGGCTGTTAGCGGTACCCAGGGTGACGTCGGTGAGCATGCAGAAAAAGTGCGATCGCACCCCTCGCACCACCAAAAACTTTCCCACCCGCATATCTTCCACCAGCACGTCCGGGTGCAACCGCACCTCCAGCCCCTGGCTCAGCGAACCCTGGACAACTGATCCCAATGGACGCTCTAAGTCCATACCCCAGGCACCTCAAGAAAAGGTTCTGAGTAATGGTAGATCAGGTTAGAGGAAATTAATACATTTGTTCGGAGAAAAGGCAGAAGGAAAGACAGAGGGCTAAGTCCTTCCTTCTGACCTCTGCCCTCTGCCTTCCACCTTCTCTAGAACTGAATCCCCACGCCGCCCTGAACCGAAACCGCCATATTGCTACCCTCGCGGTAAGCATCAAAGGCAAAAATGGCGTTGCCAAAGGCAACTAGATTACTGTTGGGGAACATGTAGTCTACACCTGGCTGCAGCACAAAGGCCGTCTGGTTACCCACAGGAGAAGCGTTGTCGCCGCCGCCGGCAAAGGAAACCCCAGCGCCCAGGTAGGCATCTAAGTTCCAGGTCAACGGCACATCATAGGAAACCGTCGGCACAAAGGCAAAGTTACCGCCAAACAAAAAGGCCTGTGCCCGGAGGGAAATCGGCATCGTCAGGAAGCGGTAGCGACCTGAAATGACGCCCGAGAAATTGCTGCCCTGCCCGGTAGCAGCATCATTGGTGAGGCCCACAGCACCACCCACACCCACATAGCTGCCGTAAGCAACCTGAGCCTGTGCTGCTGGCGCATGAACTAAACCAACCGCAGCCAAAGTGGCCGCACCCAACCCTGTAGCGGAGGCAATCCGACCCACCCAATGCGTTAAATTTTTCATCCGTTTACTCCTCACGCCAGAAAGAACCTGGGGTCTACTGCTGCGATTTCCCGAACCCACAGGGTGTGCCGACAGGCTGCTCCAACAAAAGCAACCCATCTGAACTCAAAACCCAGGGTAAAACCCTTAGACTTCTGCTCAAACCACTGAAAACACAGCCACACTGCGTCTTTTAGCCACTTTGAGCCCTGAAGCTACCGGTAATTCAAGCAAATCCCCCAGAGAGCGCACGGCAATTGTAACTAATCTTTACAGGAGTGCGACATCTGGGGCTCAACTAGACGCCCATTCAGCTTCTTTTGCCCTTTCACTGCGCATCCCAAAGCGTCCACAGAAATCTGGTGCGTCACCTGTAGCGATGGCGCACCAGATTGAGCAGAGAAAATCCGGTTATAGAGTTGAAACAGCCAGAGTCAATGCAGCCAGAGGCGATGCAAACTGGTGCGCTGCGTTAAAGCGCCAGCACCCAAAACACATCCTTTTGAGCAATCGAGTCTCTAGCCCGTATTTCTCATGCCTGCGGCAATACCGTTGATAGTCAGCAGCGCGCCTCGCAGCAGTTCACCCCGGCTATAGCGAGAGCGAATTACTCCCGTAGCCGCCTGGTCTTTATACTGCCGCAGCCGCTTAAGTAGCGCCACCTGAAGAAAACCTAGCGGCACAATGGTGCCGTTACGCAGGTGCACCGAGCGCTGCAGGTCGGGGTCACCATCCAGCAGTCGGGCATGGCCCGTAATCCGCTGCACCAGATCGCAGGTCAGATAAAACTCTTCAGCGATCTTGTCGAACAGATCCTGAAAGCGCTCTCGATCTTCGGGCTGGGTTAGCTCACGCACATAGTGTTCGGCGATTTGCAGATCGACCTTAGAGAGGGTCATCTCCACTTTAGAGATCACCATCTTGAAGAACGGCCACTTGTAGTAGAAGTAGCGCAGCAGGCGCAGGTGCTCCTCGGGAGCCTCGTCGAGAAACTGTTTCAGCGCCGTCCCCACACCGTACCAGGACGGCAGCAGAAAGCGGGCCTGAGTCCAGCTAAAGACCCAGGGAATCGCTCTCAGACTGCTGAGATCCTTGCGGCCGCCGCGCCGCGCAGGGCGAGAACTAATCTGCAGCTGGCTGATCTCTTCAATCGGCGTCACCTGATGGAAGAAATTGACCAGGTCGGGCTGTTCGTAAATTAGCTCGCGGTAGTGGCGGCGTGACCGGGCCGCCAGCTCCTCCATAATTTCGTTCCAAGGAGCAATGTCGTCAAAGCTGTTGCTGAGCAAGCTGGCCTGAATGACGGCGGTTGTAGCCGTCTCCAGGTTATAGAGAGCTAGATCCGGCAGGTTGTACTTCGAAGCCAGCACCTCGCCCTGCTCAGTAATCTTGATGCGCCCGGCAATGCTGCGCCCTGGCTGAGCCAAAATCGCCTCGTAGGCAGGGCCACCGCCCCGACCCACCGAACCACCCCGCCCGTGGAAAATACGCAGGGCAATGCCGTAGTTGTCAGCCACTGACTGCAGCGACTGCTGGGCCTTGTGGATCTCCCAGTTGCTGCTGAGGAAGCCAGAGTCTTTGTTGCTGTCAGAGTAGCCCAGCATGACTTCTTGCAGAGGCACTACCGGCGGCGCACCAGGGCTAACCTGCTCCGGCACTTGCAGGATAGCGCGATAAAACGGCATCTCAAACAGCTTGCGCAGCACCGAGGGCGCTCGCTGCAGGTCTTCTACCGTCTCAAATAGGGGTACCGCCTGAATATCGGCAACGCCCGTCACAGGGTCGTATAGCCCCGCTTCCTTCGCCAGCAGCAGCACCTCCAGCAGATCGCTGACGCTGTGGCTCATGCTGATTACATAGCTGCGACAGATCTCCGGCCCAAACTCCTGGTGCAGACGGCGCACCATGCGCAGAGTTTCAATCGCCTCGCAGGTCTTGTCGGAGAAAGGCAGTTCTCCAGGAATGAGGGGGCGACGGGTTTGCAGCTCAGAAACCAGCCAGGCTACTTTCTCTTCTTCGGGAAGATCGTTGTAGGGCTGAGGCAGCACCTGCAGGTACTCCGTCACCTCGTTGAGCGCATCGGAATGGCGCGAGCTTTCCTGGCGCAAGTCGAGCTGGGCGAGGTTAAAGCCGTAAAGCTCAACCTGGCAGATCAAGGTGTCGAGGTCTTCGCAGGCCAGGCCCGTCTCGCCAAGGTTGCGCTGAATCAGCCGCAGTTCACTGAGAAACTCTTCGCCAGAGCGATAGATGTTGGCCGCCTGGAAGTCCTGGCCCGGCTGGCTGAGAGAGTAATTGCCGTCGTAGAGTCGCAGGCTGCGGTGGAGCGTATTTTCTAGCCGCTGCTGAATGTAGGCCAGCTTTAGCCGGTAGGGCTCTTGGCGATAGCGAATGGCCAGCCGGTCGTAGATGTCCGGCATTTTCACCTGGTCCTGCTCTAACGACTCCAGCAGTTCTGGCAGCACCTCGCTCCAGTGCAGCGAGAGACTCAGCAGATTGGTCAGGTTTTTGATCGAGGTGATGTACTTTTCTAAGACCAAGTTGCGCTGGAAACAGGCCGTTTTGAAGGTCACCTCCGGAGTCACCGAAGGGTTGCCATCCCGGTCGGCCCCAACCCAAGAGCCAAAACGGCAGTAGCGATGGCGGGGCGGCTCCAGATGGGGAAAGGTGGTCTTCAGGGCGCGCTCAAAGCGGCGATAGAGCTGAGGCAGCGCGTCAAACAGCACGACCTGGAAGTAGTGCAGGGTGTAGTCAACTTCGTCTATCACCGAGGGTTTGAACTGGTGCAGCTCATCGGTGCGCCACCACAGGCGGACTTCTTCGGTGAGTTGAGCCTTGAGCCCCTCGATCTCCCAGGTGGAGGATAGGCCCACGTTCTGTGCCCCTTCCTCTGCCAGGTCCAGGCGGCGCAGAATATCGGCGATGCGCCGCTGCTTGTCGCGAATGGTGTGGCGCACGATTTCGGTGGGGTGGGCGGTAAACACCAACCGCACGTCGAGCTGATTGATCAGGTTTTGGATGTGCTGAGGCGGCACGTTGAGCCGCTTAAGGGTGGGAAACAGCCAGTAAAAAGTGCCAACTCCTTTACGACCGCCCGCTTCTTCCTGCATGCTGCGATTGAGCAGGTCGGCCTGAAAGTGGCGGCTGTTGGCATCGGCGGTAGGGCCATCCTCCAGCAGCATGGCCGGAGCATCGAGATTTTGCAGAATGGACTGATTTTGGGCGTGCGATCGCTCCGAGTCTTCGTAGGAAGCGCGGTACTGCTGCTGCTGTCCCCGCTGCTCGTAGTGCTGCTCAACAATATTAATCAGCTGAAAGTAAAGCGCAAATGCTCGCGAAGCGCGAATAGCGTCCTCCAGGTCGAGGGCTTCTACCACGTCTACAACGGCTTTAACCCGCGCCTCGTTAGCAGTAGGGGCCTGCCCCTCAGGAGAGCACATCTGGCGCAGCTGACGCAGCAGATCTAGTAGATTCTGACCACATTCATGCTGCAGCACGCTCTCCCAAATATCCTCAACAACCTTGAGGCGGTGACGCAGAAAGAAGTCTTGAGTAGAGGAGTTGGCCGTGGGTTCGGCACTGGGGATTTCCAGCAGGGTTTGTCCTGCAGGATAGGCGTCACCAGGCGTGTGCAGCGTTGAACTCATGAAAGTAGGCCGTTGTGCGGTACAAGATTGCCCCTACCCGTTCAGGTTCCCGATTTGGGGGCTGTTGGGCGGATTTGCGAATTCTCAGACAAACTCTTTATACAGCATCCTACAGAACTTTCCCGCTGTGTCGCTGCCACGTTAATTACCCTTCTTATTGGCTCGCTCAGAATTTATGAGCTGTAGGTTTGGAAGGGGGATCTCTTCAACGGTGTCTGTATCATTCGCAACTTTTTCTAACCCCTTGCCCCTCAAACCGAGCATTTATCAAGACCCAGCGTTTGCCGGCTTATTGAACGGCTGCGGGGTAGGCGCACCCACCCCGCGTCCTGGGGTCTTAGCTAACGGAGCTGCCGATCCTGCGAGACATCAGGCTGATGTACTCACCATGGCGGCCTATGGGCAGGGGGTCAGTCCAGGCAATGCGCTCACAGTAGCCCAGCACCGCCATGCGGTTGATTGCCCCCACAACAGCAGCGTAGTCACCCAGCAGAACAGTGACAGAGCTTTTCGGGCTGGTACGAAGGCAGTTTGAGCGCGGGAGGGCTGCTGCCCTCTCTCGAAGATAAATGAAACATATGGGTAACTCCGTTTTCTAAGAAGAAAACGGGGAACTATCTAAATCCCTTGCAAAAGCAAAACAAAGAGACCAGATCATAGAATGATTCCAGTCATCTCAGCTTAGCTGTCTTAAGTTGGGATGATCAGGGGACTTGGGAAGGTGTCAGCTTCTCATTTCCCCGCCTAGAATCATTCCCCGCACCAGAGAGAATACAAGAATCAGTCGGGGAGTTCAACCGTATTCACCTACTGCTGTTGCCCACTCCACTGAACGCTTTACGGCGAGAGTACAGCCGGCAGCATACCGCCAAACAGCTATGGGGCTAATGGCTTTGGCAAAGAGCACACGGCTCCCATAAACCTGCGTGGATCCGATTAATCGTATCCTCCCAACCCAAAATTTCAAGAAAGGGCGCCGCAGTGTAGGAGTTTTGTAAACCCATTGCTGCCGCATTCTGCTCGGAGTACTGTTAGAAACCATGTAGGA
>DATNQE010000234.1:0-2339 GCA_036702895.1 Trichocoleus sp.
TAGGAGGCTTTAAGCTCAGCTATGTGCCCTACACCATCCCGGAGTATGACTCGGTGGAGCATGCCCATAATCTCTGGCTGATGCTGGCTGCGGAGATTGGCATTCCCCTGATGCTGCTGTTTACCTTCATTGTGGGCAGGGTATGCGATCGCGCCTTTAGGAATCTACTGCTGCCGTCCCTGTCTCGTCTAGAAAAATCAGTGCTGGTCGGGTACGGGCTAGCTTTCCTGGGCTGCACGCTGTTTGCCCTGTCAGACGTGACTTTTTATGATTCCCGCGTCAATGTTTTAGGATGGCTGATGCTAGCGGCTCTTCAGGCAATCCCTGGGTTAGTCGCTAGCACCAGCCAATCTCAGTTTGAATCAGCTTGACCTAAATCAGCTTGACGGTGCGCAGGCCAAAGTACAGACCAATGGCCAGGCCCAGCATGGCACCATAAAACCCTAGGTAGGCGATAACGTTGCCCATTGAGATTCCTCCTGAGTATTTTTTGGGTGTCTGTGTTTTATTGAACCACGATCGGGCAACCCCCGACAGAGTAACCGTCAGGGGCGATCTTCAGCCCCTCGCTCTCCCGAAAGGCACCTCAAAAAGGTAGGGTGGAAGTGGACACGGACACACCGCCATGAAATCGATTATTCCTGTACCGCTTCCTCAGCAGCCCTATGAGGTCGTAATCACCCCAGGTGGGCTAGATCAACTTAGCTACTGGCTTACCAGCGGTCAGCCTCCCTTAATCAAAGCAGGGCAAAAGCTGCTGCTGGTTTCAAACCCGGTCATTTTCAAGCACTTTGGTCAGCGCGCTGTAGACTCTCTGCAGCAGGCTGGCTTTGACGTGAGCACCTGTCTGCTGCCTGCCGGAGAGCGCTATAAGACCCTGTCCTCCGTGCAGAAAATTTATGATGCGGCGCTAGCTAACCGCCTGGAGCGAGGCTCAGCCATGGTGGCCCTCGGCGGCGGCGTTATTGGCGACATGACCGGATTTGCAGCCGCCACCTGGCTACGGGGCATTGCGGTGGTGCAGGTTCCCACATCCCTGCTGGCGATGGTAGACGCTTCCATTGGCGGCAAAACTGGCGTCAACCATCCCCACGGCAAAAATTTGATTGGGGCCTTTCACCAGCCGCGCTTGGTGCTAATTGACCCTCAAGTGCTGCAAACGCTGCCGGCCCGTGAGTTTCGCGCCGGCATGGCTGAGGTAATTAAATACGGCGTGATCTGGGATGCTGAGCTGTTTGCGGCTCTAGAAGCAGCCCAGCGGCTGGATCAGTTCTGCTATGTACCGACTGAACTGGTGCAGCTCATCTTGAGCCGCTCCTGTCAGGCCAAAGCGGATGTGGTTTCCCAGGACGAGAAGGAGGCGGGGCTGCGCGCCATTCTTAACTACGGCCACACCATTGGCCACGCTATTGAGAGCCTAACGGGCTATCGCCCAATCAACCACGGCGAGGGAGTGGGCCTGGGTATGGTTGCCGCTGGGCTGCTGGCAGAGAAAATGGGCCTGTGGGATGCCGAGAGCAATCGGCGGCAGCTGAACTTAATTCGCAAGGCCGGGCTACCGAGCACGCTAGCCGAACGGCTGAGTCAGCCCCTCGATGAGGATGCTGTGATCGGCCTGCTGCAAACTGATAAGAAGGTAAAAGACGGCAAGGTGCGTTTTATCCTGCCAACGGCTATCGGGCAGGTGAAGGTGCACGATCAGGTAGCTGAGGTCGATATTCGGCAGGTGGTTAGAGCCCTTGATCAGGGGCCTGAAGCATCTGCCGGGCGCTGAGTTCGCCCAGAATGCTGATTAGGCGCTGGGACCGCAATCTCAACGTTGCCGCTGCTAGCGCCGCCGTGGCACGATAGATCCTTCAATGGATTCTTCTGGCAGTCCCGCTCAAATCATCTGTTTAAACCTAAAACCTATTTGGTAGTGCCCATGCAAACGCGCGATCGCAACTCCCTTCCCGTTTCAGATCTAGCTGAGGCCAGTCCGGCTGTCTCTAAACCACAGGAGGTTGGCCGCAGCGCCTCCGTCAGCCGTACTACAGGTGAAACTGATGTGCAGGTCAGCCTTAATCTAGATGGCCAGGGACGCTGTCACGCCGCTACGGGCATTCCGTTTCTCGATCACATGCTGCACCAGATCTCATCCCACGGGCTGATCGATCTAGAGGTGCAGGCCAAAGGGGATTGGGAGATTGACGACCACCACACCAACGAAGACGTGGGCATCACCCTGGGCATGGCGCTGCACAAAGCACTGGGCGATCGCAAAGGCATTGTCCGCTTCGGTCACTTCTTCGCCCCCCTAGATGAAGCTTTGGTGCAGGTGACTTTAGACTTTTCTGGTC
>DATNQE010000060.1:0-2801 GCA_036702895.1 Trichocoleus sp.
CAGTTGGGTCAGGCCTGGCTGCTATTGCCCCTGGCACTGTAGACCGTGTTCTATATCGGCTCCTACTTTGCTCTTTCAAGCCGTCCCTAAACGGAAGTGTTGGTTGACAGGGTCTCAAAAGTTTTGGGCTAAAGAAAACAAGGGGGATGGGCTGTGTTTGTGAAGTCTAAGCCAGTTGCTCGTAAGCGGCCTGTCAAGCCGATTTCGAACTCTATGAAGTGTCGGTAAAAAGGCTTTTGGGGGAGGCACTAGAGGAATTTCGGCCCGGTCACAATGGAGGGGTTAGTCTGACCAGATCTGCCCTCTGCAGCTTACCTGCATGTTATCCAGTTGTATTCTGTTGGACCGTGTTCTATCGAGCCTCCGTTTACAAAGCCGTATTCCTACGATGGTTGGCACCGCCGTCGAGGGAGTAAAGTGTTGCAGGACTTTTGGGTTTTGCGGGGCTGCGGCCTGGGTTAACCCTCCCCTAGTTTACAGGGTCACTTCAGGGGGTATTCGGAGCCAGCGATGGTCAACAACTGACCTGCAGGGGCTATCGCATTTTCATCCTCTCATCAGTGCATCTTCATGTTGAACCAGCCAATCGGTGGACGGTATCAGATTCTGAACTACCTGGGCGGCGGCGGCTTTGGGCAGACCTACCTGGCCGAAGACCGGCACCTGCCGGACCATCCCCGCTGCGTAGTCAAGCAGCTCAAACCTCAAAAGGTCGATGAGCATTCCCTAGATTTAGCTCGGCGCCTGTTTGACGCAGAAGCTCGGGCGCTGTATCAGCTTGGTACCCACGAGTGCATTCCTCGGCTGCTGGCCCACTTTGAGGAAAATGCCCAGTTTTATCTGGTGCAGGAGTATATCGAGGGTGAGCTGCTGAATGACGAGCTGCAGGAAACGGGACCTCTAGACGAAGCGGCCACTGTTGAGCTGCTAATCAACGTTCTCAGCACCCTTAGCTTTGTGCACCAGCAGCAGGTGATTCATCGGGACGTAAAACCCTCTAACCTGATTCGGCGCAGCAGCGACGGCAAAATTGTGCTGATTGACTTTGGCTCAGTGAAGCAGGTCAGCGGCCCGGTGATTGAGCCTGAGAGCCAGGTGAGCATCACTGTTGCCATCGGCTCATTGGGTTATATGCCTAACGAACAGCTTGCTGGACAGCCCTGCCTCGGCAGCGATATCTATGCGGTGGGCATGCTGGCTATCCAGGCGCTGACGGGAGTTGACCCCAAGCGGCTGCGTAAAGACCCGCGCACTAGCGAGGTGGTCTGGCAAGATCTGGTTGCGGTGAGCCCGGCCCTGCAGAGCGTGCTGGACAAGATGATTCGCTATGACCACCGCCAGCGCTATTCCTCCGCGCAGGAAGCGCTGGCGGCGCTAGAGTCGCTGGCAACTACCCTGTCACTGCCGGCTCAGAGCGACCTTAGCCCCCCGGCTTTGGCCCACGGCTACTCCACTTGGGACACTCATCTAGCCTGGCTAGAGCGCGGCGACGATCTGTTTAACCTCAACCGCTACCAGGACGCCATTGCAGCCTACGACAAGGTGCTCCAGATCCAGCCTAGTCAAGATGCTACCTGGTTTAAGCAGGGACTGGCCTATGAGGCGCTGGGCAACTACGAGGCGGCTGTGATGTCCTTTGATCGCGTGCTGCAGCTGCGCCCGGAGGACTACCTGGCCTGGCTCAAGCGGGCCAAGGCGCTGGAGGCGCTGCAGCGCTACGATGGAGCGCTGGCGGCCTATGACGAGGTGCTGCGAATTCAGCCCGATAACTACTGGGCCTGGTGCGATCGCGCCCAGGTGCTGGAGCAGCTAGGCCGAGGAGAGGCGGCTCTAGCGGCGTATGAGCGAGCCATTCAGCTCAAGCCAGACTTTACCTTGGCGCTAGAGCGCCGTAAGCATATGCTGCAGAGCCTACAGCGGGTGGAGCAGCTCTACCAGCTGCAGCACTACGATGAGGCGATTGCGGCGTGCGATCGCGCCATTGCTGCCGACGAAACCGACTCTGCTGCTTGGCTGATGCGGGCAATGGCGCTGGAGAATCTCAACCGCCCTCGTGAAGCTGCCCTCTCTTACGAACGGGTGGTGCGGCTACAGCCCGACGACCAGGTTGCCTGGTTTAAGCTGGGCACCGTGCTAGAAAATCTCAATCACCCTCGCCACGCCGCTATGGCCTACAGCCAGGTAGTACGCATTCAGCCCGACAATTACTGGGCTTGGTATCAGCAGGGGCAGATGCTGGAGAAGCTAGAGCACTTCAAAAAAGCCATAGCGGCCTACAATCAGGCGGTTCAGCTTAAACCCGACTTTCGTGCCGCGCTAACCGCTCGGCAGCTGCTGCTCAACCGACTGTTGGCGGCTCCCCCCCTGGCGACGGCAATGCCTCAGCCTAGTATTTCAAGCATAGCCACCGGGACAGAGTATTAGAACAGCGTCACGGTGCCCTCAAAGCTAATGCCCACAATGGTGTCTTCAAAGCGCACAGTGGGCAGCGATGACCGACCGAAGCTAAACCCGCCAAACAGGCTCAATCTAGTTGCCGGCGAAAGCTGGTAAACCAGCTGGCCAATGACCTGTTGGTAAGTATCGAAGCGATCGACCGCCGTATAGTCAGCCAGTGTGATTTGATAGTTGAGACCTGCCTGAAATTGGGGTGTGATCTGGTAGCTGGCAAAGACGCCAGCAGACTGCACAATCCGATCAAAAGACTGTGGACTGCTGAAATTGAGCTGCAGCTGGTAGAAGGTATTGAAGGCAAGCTTTGATGTCACCGGGTCGCGCCGCGACAGAAACAGATCGACTGA
>DATNQE010000067.1:0-5284 GCA_036702895.1 Trichocoleus sp.
GTTGATCATTATTTATTAAAGGGCCTGAGATCCCAGGCGTGTGGCCTTCCACCCTCTGGTTTTCCAGTCGCCTGGGTTTTCCAGAAGATGGCTTTTCAGTTATCTGGTTTCCAGAGGACGGGTTTTCAGTCCCCTGGAGCATCTTGGCCTCTAATTCGGATGCCAGGATGTATCCAGACCCTTGCGAATGGGGCGTCTCAGACACCACGGTTTCCCATCGCAAAGTTTGGCGAGTTTTTGGATCGATAACCCTTACCCGGCTCGCGTAGCCTAGCTGCTTTAACTCTGCAAATGCTGCTCTTACGGCATCCCTGCCCTCTGGCACCTCGCTAATGATTTCCTCAAGGCCGTTAAACTTCCAGTCTGGCGGGTAGCTCAGCATCATGTGCAGCAGGCCCCTGGCTCGAAGCGATGGGCGCTCCTCCATAGGGACATGGGTGAAGCGAAGCACGTCGTTGCCAAAACAGGTGTAGTCCCTCTTGTGGCTGTTGCGAATAACGCTCACCGTCAGCCACCCCCTGCGTTTGCTATCAAAACTGCAAGGCTGCCCTCAAGTCGAAACCACTCAGGAGAGCCTGGGAATAAGGGGTGGGGCGCTTGCAGGTCCGCAAATTGAAAATGCAGCCCTGCTTCTATGTCAAGCGAACCTGCTAGTCGAGGGGGAATTTTCAGTAGGATTGTTAGCCCCAAATCTTCTGACAGTTCTGACCTCCTTCGCATTTTCATGCGCAGTTCAATTGCCCTTTCTTGAGGGTTGAAACTCCGCCCAATTTTGACCAAACCCCTGCGGGTATCGGTCATTGCATAGATGCAGTCAACCCTTTCTAAGTTTTGAATTTGCTCAGTTGATGGAACCCACCCGCATACGCTGTAAATCCATTCGATACATTGCTGCTCCTGTCTTGAAAAGTCCTTCAAAACAGACTGCAGCTGCCCATAAGTGTGGTTGCAGACAATTTCAGTTGGAACCCTTCTGTTCACTGCCATACACCCCGCTAAGCAATGATCGGCAGTTCAATCCGTTCAGCTAACCAGCTTCGGATCGATTCAACGGCCTCCAGCTTCCAGGCCCCGCCATCAGACGGAAACAGAGCCGCAGAGGGTAGAGAGCCTTCTTTTTGACCGCTGCGCAGGCGGAAGACAAATTCAGACTCTGGCTGAGCGACTTCTGAAAAAGTGCGCCATGGCGCGAGAGCTACCGGGTTGGGCACTTCTGCCGTTGCAACGGAGGCAATGCCCTGCCGCACAGTGACTGCCTGGCTCACGCCATCATCTGCATAGGTGCCGACGTTCTCAGACCGTAGGTTGCCTACCAGTCGCAGCACCTGGCTGCGGTGGCCCTGGTCTGCAAACTGGGATTGCAGATTGATAATGAATGGCTCAATTTCAAAGAATTTCCCCCACTCAAACCCCCGCCCAATAATGGGGCTGCAGTCAGCCTCTAGATGGCACTCCCACTGCCGATCACGGTCCCCAGGTAAGGGCCGATCCAGCAGCCGAACGGTGGTAGGGTCCACCACATGAACAACCAGCCCTGCGGCGTCATTACCTAGCGCTTGGACAAACTCAAACAGGCCTGTCAGGGTGTAAACGGTCAGGGCCTGCAGCTTTGGCTCAGCTGGTGGGCGGTGAACTGGGCGGGTGGTGTAATCCAGCCCATCAACGGTGATGATTTCGGTTTTGACGCTATCCTGTATCGCCTGAACTGCATCAGATGGAACGATCTCGTATGTCATAACTCAAGCTCTCTATGTGAGGGTGAAGGGTAGAAGGTAGAGGGTAGAAGGTAGAGGGCAGGGCGCGATCGCACCTGCTGAAATGAATTAGATGCCCGGCAAGCGGGGCTGATGGTGGCGGTTGCTTAGCTCTGTAGCACCCACCAGCCCGCCGGAGCTGCCAATCATGACGCTGGTGGTAACGGGCATTGGGTCAGCTGTTTTACTGGTTGCGGTCACCGCAATGGTTGCAAAATCGCGCTCCTCAGAAGGGGCGATAACTACTTTTAAGGTGATGCAACGCTTTGCCCTTGCCGGCGTGTTGGGGTCAACGATGTTACGCAGAACCTTTTGCAATTCCTCGTTAAATCGCTCAATAGCGGCGCCACGGCAAAGGTTTTCAAGGGAAATAAACACTTCCTGGGGCCCCCGCAGCTCGGCGTCGGTCCCCCGCAGCTCGGCGTCTGTAGGGCCAGGAATCGGATCAGGCTCAAGATAAGGCATAGCAATGGCTCGCTAAGGTGTGCAATTAGGCCCGCAGCAGGTCGGGGCCAGCAGAGCTGCTTACAATTTGCAGGCAGGGCCGTTGCGACTGGCCTGCTGTCCGGCGGCGTTGCAGCTCAACTAAAATGGCCTGCCGGGCCTCCCCCCTCAACTTGGTGTTTTTGCTCCAGTAGGTGCGGCAAACACCTGCTGCTGCTGCGATCGCAGCCAGGGTGAGGGTAGGAAACTTTTCAGGGCTGAGATCCTTTAGCACCTCGCGCACGGCCGCCTCTTTCTGCGTGACGTTGCGCTGGCGAGGGCGTTGGGATATAGGCTCATCCCTCTGTTCTTCCGGCGGGGCGGGTTCAATCCTCATTCCTGGCGGGGGCTGCAGCCCGACCGTGATTTTCCCGGGGGTTCCCCAGCAGTAGATACCGGGCAATGCTTTTAATGCGTCCTCCACCTTTTTGGCGGCAGCAGTGCGCGTGTAGCGCTCCCCATCCTCACCACCGCCATACATCCGGCGGGGGTCATAGCCCAAATTGCGGCAGATGCTTTCCGCGTCAACGGGGCCGCCTCGGCGCTTCAAAATGGCGACAACCCGGTTTTGCAATGCGGCGCGATCCGAGAGGTTAACCGGCATTGGCAGGCCCCCAAGAGTGATAAGTGTTGGGCCCGTAGCTAAATTTTGGGTAACGGTCTGCAATCTCCAGCCCAGCGTCACCCCATAGGGTGGCTATGCGGCTGCGGCTAACAACCTTATGGATTCTGATGTGGCGCGTTACGGCTTCTTCAACCGGAATTGAAAAGCCCAATTCAGATTGGTCTTGGATCTGTGTTAAGTTTTCGGTAGTCATTTGATCAAGAGTTGATAAAGGTCGGGCCCCTGCCAGGGCTCGGCTTTTTTATTTGCGCTAAGCCAAAGCGCTAGGCCGCCGTTCTCACTCCGGCCATCCTGTCGCGGCGGGATTGCAAATCTGCAACTGCCGCCCGCAGGTTCTGGCAATCCCTCCAGCGCTGATGAGCTGCCCGCATCTGGGGCACTACAGCAGGATCTAGAACCGGACTTGCTACAACTTTTTGCCGGTCGGCATCCCACCAAACCAATCGGTGGCGACTGCTGCCAGATACTTTCTGCACACTGCCCCGCTCCAGTCCCTGGGCGGTCAAGGCAGCGATCTGCGCCTCTAGAGATGCGATCGCCGAATCAATCTCAGTCAGGGTCTGCGGTCGGATGTAAAGAGTGGTCATGTTTTTACAAAAAATGGCCTTTTTAACGCCCAATCAATTGCCAGGAAGGTGGCAACCGTTGGGCGGAATAATCGGGATCTATGCCAAGCTTGGATCGAATTTTTCAGTTTGTCAACCAAAAAAATCAGTATGCAAACGTAAAAAAGCGGACAACGTGTAGCGGTTTGAAAACCTCTGAAAGCATCTCGAAAGCTTCTACCGTGTTAATTTGGGGTGATGAAGGATGGATAAAAGACTATGCCTGTTTACACCCGCGCAGGGTTGAAAAAGCTTGCTGCGTTAATTGCTGATGCCCAGGCAGAAAGGCGGCTAAGCGACCGAGAGTTTTCTGAAATCGTTGGCATTAACCCCACTTCAATTGGGGCGCTTAAAAAAGCGTGGGTGATTTACCCAGACAATAGGCAGTTTGCAGACGCAACGCTTAAAACTTTAGCCCCTCACCTGCCAATCCCCTTTTCAGACAAGCAAGACCCGGTAACCCTAGTCATTCCTCAGCGCCTCTACTTCAACGTTTACGAGCTGCGGGCGGTGGTTGAGGGTTGGATCCCGCTGCGCATAACCGAAGACGATCCGCCAATCCCGTTTACTGAGGCCCTGGAGCGAGTGAGGGCTGAGCGGGGGCATTCCTATGAGCAAATGTGCGAGCTGGCCCATATCGGCGCTGAGAGGGCCGAAGCAATACGCCGTTTACTTCTGCTGGGCGGATGGGGCGAGAACCACGCGCAGGCAACAGGCGATATTTTCTATTTAGGAGAATTCTATTTTGGAGACGTCGAGCGACTCCTAGAACTCAGACAGCAGAGCCAAACCGACCCTGCTGTTAACGGATCCCACTAATCCAGCGCTCGAATAGGCGGCCCAGCCGCCATCGTTTCAAAAAGTTGGCATATTTTCTGCACGCTCCAAGAAGCTTGAGGCGTGCCGTTTTTTTGTATGTTTATTCTCTCGTAATGACTGCCCCTGCAGTATCCAAGGGCAAGCGGGGCTATTTTTGGTCTAAGTCTTTTTATCTCCTCTTCAGTCCTGCAATTTATTTGCAAAACAACTCCTATAGTGCGAACGGGCGGGTGATCAGTGCCCAAATAGCTCACTAACAAATCCTTCATGGAACAGACTCTCAGCGCTCAAGGCAGCAGGTTTTCAGCCAATGGGGGTATTTGTTTATGCTCAGCATTCTACGGATCCCAGGTTCCCCTTAAACCTGTTTTTGTAGGCTAGCAAGATACCGGGATCCTGAAGCTTTTAATTAATTTCGGCTAATTACTGTTCTTTTCGGCTGCCGCTAGCGCTTCTTCAATTAATTGCCGCAGCTGCTGGGACAGGCTGAGCTTTTCCCATAGGGGATTACTAGCGTGCGCCTTTGCCACGCGATCCCTTAATCCCTCAATGTCAACGGGCACGCGATCTGCCACAACTCTAGCCTTCCTGTCTTCGCTGCTCATAATCCTACCTTGGGTTGCTCTGTCTATTTTTACTCAAACCAGTTCAAAGCGAATCAATGTTGTTCAATTTGAATCAATCTGATATAAGGGAGGGAACGCCCCCGAACGGCATGGAAACGAGCTTGGAACGCAAACAGCCTTAAAAGGCCCGTTCCAAAAGCGTTCCAACCCGTTCCAAGGCGTCCCAACCCAGTTCCAGAGGCGTTCAATGCGAACACTGCACAATTTTTGCCAGGGCCATAACCTGCCCAAATCGTCGGTGCACCGCCAGGCCCAGGCCATGGGCATCAGCACCACAAATGGGCTATCAGATGACGATCAGCGGCGGTTGCTAGAAGTTTTTAAGCCGGAGGCCGTTGAGCAGGCCGCGCCACCGCCAGAAGCCCCAGTTAC
>DATNQE010000083.1:0-3054 GCA_036702895.1 Trichocoleus sp.
GCCCCAAACTGGTGCCAAAAACAAACAATATGCGTATTGACTCAATGATTGACATTGAACTTATCCAGCCTTGGCCTGCCTGGCTAAGGTGGCAAAGAGGACAACTGTATGATGCAACTAGGGCAGCAAAATGTTGGTCTAAAGGTTGAGGCTGGCAGCAAAGAAGAGGCCATTCGGATGGCTGGCAAGCTGTTAGTTGAAAGTGGCCATATTCAGCCCGGCTATATCGACAGCATGATGGCTCGTGAGGCTACGGCCAATACGTTCTTGGGCAACGGTATTGCCATTCCTCATGGCATGCCCAAAGACCGAGAGTTGATTCTCAAGACCGGAATTTCAGTAGTGCAGCTGCCCCACGGCGTAGAGTGGAATCCGGGGGAGCGAGTGCATCTGGTCGTGGGGATTGCCGCTAAGTCAGACGAACACCTGCAGATTCTCACCAACCTGACCCACGTGCTTGACGACTCGGTCACCGTTGAGCGGTTGACCCACACCGACAACCCGCAGGAGATTATTGAGCGCCTGACCCGTGGCTCTGCTGGAGATACCGGCAACGGGGGTAGAAACGGAGGCGGTAACGGCGCGGCTAACGGAGCCGCCGCAGAGACAGACTTCGACCAGTTCGTAGATTTGACGGTACCAGGCCATGCAGGCCTGCACGCTCGACCCGCCACGGCGTTTGTGGGTCTGGCCAAAACCTTTGAAGCCGATGTGCGGGTGCGCTACGGCCAGCAGGTCGTTAACGGCAAAAGCTTGATGTCGCTGCTAAAGCTAGGTGTAGAGCAGGGGCAGACGATTCGAGTGATGGCGCAGGGGGCAGATGCGGCCGAGGCGTTACGATCGCTCCAGGCAGCGGTAGAGGCTGGCCTAGAAGAGGACGACGACGAGCAGCCCGCAGAGCTGAACCTGGGGCCAAAACTGGAGCTAGAGTCACAAGGTCTTGTAGGAGTGGCAGCCTCGGGCGGCATTGCCATTGCACCTCTCTATCGCTACCAGCGGGGCCGTCTAGAGTTTGCCGAAACCAGCCCAGCACCTGACCAGGAGCCGGACCGGCTGCGGCAGGCGATCCGTCAGGCGGGCGCTGAACTCTCTAATCTGCGCAGCACCGCCAACCAGCGCAGCCGTACCCAGGCAGCCGTGTTTGAGGCGCATCAGGAACTGCTAGCCGATCCGGAACTGCTAGAGGGGGCCCTAGGCAAGCTTCAGGGCGATCGCAGCGCTGCCTGGGCCTGGCAGCAAACCTATGAAGAGCGAGCGCAGGTGCTGGCGGCGCTGCCTGATCCTACTTTGGCGGCCAGAGCCGCTGACGTGCGAGATGTCGGTCGCCGGGTGCTGCGGTACTTGGCCGACCGGGCCGAGGCAGGCCCCAATTTGCCCAATCACCCTGTGATTCTGCTGGCGGATGAACTGGCTCCTTCTGACACGAGCACCTTTGATCCGGCCCGTATTCAGGGCTTTTGCACCGCTGGCGGTGGGCCAACTTCGCATACGGCAATCATTGCCCGCTCGCTCAATATTCCTGCGGTGGTAGGTGCTGGAGAAGCGATTTTGGCTTTGACGGATGGCACCCAGGCCATTCTTGACGGCAGCAGCGGTAAGCTCTACGTCAATCCTAGCCAGGCCGATCTGGAAAAGGCCCGAGCCGTTCAGGGTGAAGAGCAGGCTGCCCGCAACGTTGAGCAACAGGCCCGATTTGCCCCGGCCTTGACTACCGACGGTCACCGGATTGAGGTTGTTGCCAACATCGGCAGCCCGGAGGAGGCGATTCAAGCTGTTAATGCTGGCGGCGAAGGAGTCGGTCTGCTACGCACCGAGTTTCTGTTTTTGGGCCGTGACCAGGCCCCTAGCGAGGCCGAGCAGCAGCAGGCGCTAGAGCAGATGGGCCATGCCCTCAACGGCCTGCCGCTGATAGTGCGCACCCTCGATATTGGCGGCGACAAGGCCGTGCCCTACCTGCACATGGCCCAGGAGGAGAATCCATTCCTGGGAGTGCGCGGCATTCGCCTTTGTTTGCGCCAGCCAGAGCTATTTGAACCTCAGCTGCGGGCCATTTACGAGGCCGCTAGAACGAGCTATTTGCGGATCATGTTCCCCATGATTGCAACTCTGGAGGATCTGCGGGCTGCTAAAGCCTTTGCTGAGTCGGTGCGCCTAACTGTCAATGGCCCGCCTGTCGAGATCGGCATAATGGTGGAGGTGCCGTCAGCGGTGCTGCTGGCGGATGAATTTGCGACGGAAGTTGATTTCTTCTCCATCGGCACTAACGACTTGACCCAGTACCTTCTTGCCATGGACCGAGGTCATCCCGCTCTGGCTCAGCAGGCCGACGGGCTGCACCCAGCGGTACTGCGCGCCATTGCCAAGACGGTAAAGGCCGCGAAAGCCGCAGGAAAGTGGGTCGGGGTGTGCGGCGGAGTCGCGAGCGAGCCCTTAGGCGCTCTGATCCTGGCTGGGCTAGGGGTGGCTGAGCTGAGCGTCAGCATTCCCAGCATTCCCACCGTCAAAGCGGCGCTGCGGCAACGCAGTCTGGATCAAATGCAGCGCCTGGCCCAGCGGGCGTTGAGTTGTGCCACGGCAGCGGAGGTACGTCGTCTATGACAAGTATTGCCACAGTTACTCTAAACCCGGCGATTGACCAGACGGTGGCCGTCGCAAATTTCACCGCCAATACCGTCAATCGGGTGGCCTGGGAACAGTCGGATGCGGGCGGCAAAGGGGTCAACGTAGCCTCATTCCTAGCCGACTGGGCTAATGAAAATCCCAATAGCCTGCGGATCAGCGCTACGGGGTTTTTGGGCGCTGAGAACCGGGGGCTATTTCAGCGGCTGTTTGACCAGAAGGGAATTTGCGATCGCTTCGTCTCCATTCCTGGCAAAACCCGCAGCAACATCAAGATCGTGGACGATGCTCAGCAGCAGGTCACCGATCTAAATTTTCCCGGTGCGGTACCTCAGGTTGAGCACCTGGATCGACTCTGGAATGCTCTGGGCGAGTTGACGGCTAGCCACGATTGGTTTGTCCTCTCCGGCAGTTTGCCCAAAGGGGTGCCGGCTA
>DATNQE010000240.1:0-2661 GCA_036702895.1 Trichocoleus sp.
GCTTTTTGTTGATTCCGGCTTCAATGATCTGGCTTCAGGCGCTCTAGCTGCAGAAAACCGTATTCGGTTGGGTCGGTGTACAAACCGCTGAGTTGCTCTGGTAAGCCACACCTGCGTTCGTCGCTGGCTTCTGCCACGATCAATTTGAAGGCGAGAGGAAATAGAGATGAAAAAAAGGCTGCTGGGTCAGACATTTCGGAACGGGTATCGCAACCTGCTTCGCCATCCCAAATGGCGTTGGTGGGTAATTTTGGGTTCCCTGCTCTACCTGGTGAGCCCAATCGATATTTCCCCTGATGTGTTTCCTGTTCTGGGCTGGGTTGATGATGGTTTGATCGCAACCCTGGCCATTACCGAAATCAGTCAAATGCTGCTGGAACGTCGGCAGCTGGGCCGCAAATCCGATGCTGCTGCTGCCCAAAAAACGACCGTCAATGCCTCCAGAAATACTTCAGAGAATGTTTCAGAAATGGTAATTGACGTGCCGTCAGTGACCGTAGGCTAACGAGTTCTTTTGAAGTCGCTGCTGTTGATGTTTAACCCTTAACCATTTGCTTGTGAGAGAGGACAACCCATGACTACATCTGTAAAAGAACAGTTCACTCAAGATTGGCAGAAAGCCCAGCAGGTTAGTAGCCAAAAAGCCTCCCGACTGCGTGAAATTCTCAAAGAAGCTTCGTCAGAGGCCTTTGCAGAGCTAAAAGGTGGCTCTTTTGAAATTCGAGAAGTGAGCCGAGGAGCGCTTACGAATCTGATTTTTCACCTAAAAGAGCAGGATTTTAGCGGCACGGCTGCTCCTGAAGCCGTTAGCGATCGCACTGATCTCGCTGCTGTCGCTCAGCCAGCCGAGCGCCCAGCGCTGACCTGGCGGCAGCTCCTAGTCGAGTTTGCAACCCTAGTGCGTGAGCGCCGCGCCGACTGGATGCAGCTGTTGCGCCAGCAGTTTAAGCGCTATGCCGTGCAGGTAGACAGCGACATGGTCCAGGAGTACGGCGAGCGCTACGAGCAGCTCAAGACACAGTTTAAGAAAGCGCAGGCCCGTTACTGGTCAGCAGCTCGACAGGCCCAGGGGCAACCTCAACGGCAAACTCAAGGTGCTGGAAATGATGCCGCTGCTAAACCTGTTGAGATCGAGGTTCTCGACGACTAAGCTTGCTGGCGCTTCAAACATATAGCAGTAGATGGATTGATGAGGACACGGGGTGCGGGGTGAAACCTGCACCCCGTTCCTTTCAAACATCCCAACTAGCTCGACGCAGGCTATACGCGGCAAAACCGTTGATACCTCAGCTTAGGGGCAGGCCATGGTCTGCCCCTTTTGTATAAACAGTTCTGCCAACAACGCTTGTGGGAGAATACCGGAGCAGTAAGGGATTGATTGCCGTGCCTACGCTTCTGGTTAAAAACATTCACACCCTGGTGACGATGGACGAGCAGCGGCGGGAGATCCGCCGGGGGGCGCTGCTCGTGCGCGATAACGTACTGGAGCAGGTGGGCACGACGGAGGAACTGCCTTCAACAGCAGATGAGGTGCTCGACCTGCAGGATCGCCATGTAGTGCTGCCGGGGCTGGTCAATACCCACCATCATTTTTTCCAAACCCTAACGCGGGTCATTCCAGCGAGCCAAAATGCAGAGTTGTTTGGCTGGCTGAAAGGGTTGATGCCGATTTGGGCTCACTTGTCACCCGATGCGATCGCAATTAGCGCGCAGATGGCCGCTGCAGAGCTCATGCTCTCCGGCTGCACCACCGCCAGCGACCATCTCTACATTTACCCCAACGGCTGCACCTTAGATGATGAGATCCAGGCGATTCAGGAGATCGGGCTGCGGTTTCACGCTAGTCGCGGCAGCATGAGTTTGGGCCAGAGCCAGGGCGGACTGCCTGCTGACTCCCTAGTGGAGCAGGAGGAGTTTATCCTCAAGGACTCGCAGCGGCTGATTGAGCAGTACCACGACAGCAGCCGCTACGCTATGCTGCGCATCACCCTGGCCCCCTGTTCCCCATTTACGGTGACCCAAGACTTGATGCGCCAGTCGGCAGCGCTAGCCCGCTCGTATCCAGGTGTTCGGCTGCACACGCATTTGGCAGAAAACGCCTCTGATGTGGCCTACAGCCTCGAGCGGTTTGGCCTAAGCCCCGGTGAGTATGCCCGCTCCGTGGGCTGGCTGGGGGAAGACGTGTGGCATGCCCACTGCGTCAAGCTGAGCGACGATGCGATCGCAGCGTTTGGCCAGACCGGCACGGGAGTTGCCCACTGCCCCTGCAGCAATATGCGTCTGGCTAGCGGCATCGCTCCCATCCGCAAGATGCTGAACTACCAAGTGCCTGTCGGGTTGGGGGTAGATGGATCGGCCTCTAACGATGCGGGCCACCTGCTGCAGGAAGCCCGTACAGCTCTGCTGCTGGCTCGGGTGCGCGACGAAGATCCTGCTGCTCTGACCGCCCGCGAGGTGCTGGAAGTCGCGACTCGTGGCGGTGCTAGAGTGCTGGGCCGCGACGATATTGGCTCTTTGGCCCCGGGCATGGCGGCAGACTTCATTGCGGTCAATATCGATGGCCCAAACTTCGCTGGAGCCCATCACGACCTGGTAGCGGCTCTGCTGCTGTGTCAGGTTGAGCGGGTGGCCTATAGCTTTATCAATGGTCGTAAAGTGGTT
>DATNQE010000100.1:0-5494 GCA_036702895.1 Trichocoleus sp.
GACAGATTCTGCTGAAACGGAAGGGGCTGGGGTGATGGGCTCTGGGCTGTTGGGCTCTGGACTATTAGGTTTTGGGCTAGTGGGCTTTGAGCTAATGGGTTCTGAGCTAATGGGTTCTGAGCTAATAGATTCTGGGCTCACCATCTCCGGGCTAGAAAACCTGCCGCCAGGAGGCTCAGGGACAGTCCGATCAGGGGCAGGAGCAGTGGGCGAAGCCGCCGATGTTGAAACTGGAAGATCTGCAGGGTATGGTGCGGTTACCAAGCGAGCAGAAGCGGGTTCAGCAGGTGCTGACAGCGACGTAGGCAGCGGTGAGTCGAGGATGGGAGACAGGGTGAAGGTTTCGACCCAGTCAGGCGAGTCTTGATCAGGATGGCAGGCATAGAGGCGGACAGATGCGATCGCACGGCGCACCGCTAACCGCTCAAAGCCCTGGCGCAAAGTCGGTACTAGGGCGTTTGGAGACGGTAGCGTAGAGCCCTCCAGCAGAATTTGCAGGTGGTCGCCCTGCCACTCAGCCTGAACGCTGATATTTTGGGAGACCAGGGCGCTGCCGATCAGCTGGGCAATGGCGTCGGCGTCTCCCCGTCTGGCCCGGCTCACCAGCTCAGACCTGTTCATGACTGTTCCTGGTTAGCGACCTGCTCACTAGGCTTTAAAGCAGCCCTTCGAGCTGCTGACGAATGCGGTCTAGCTCACTTTGGGAGAAGCCTGATTCATCACTGCTGTTCTCCACCTGGCCGAGGGGTTTGCTGTCTAGAGAGCGTCTTGTTTCAGGGGGCGCATCAGGGTCCCAGTCGGTTCTTTCGACGCTACTTTCGGGTGGCGTGGCTAAGGCCCCTTCCGGCACCAGCTTGCACTCGTAGCCCGCCTCTTGGCAAAACTCTTCAATCTCGCTGTCCTCAAAGCGCTCCACAGCAGCGCTGGGAAAATCTTGGGCCTCGAGCATAAGGCCAAAACGAGTAGCGTCGTCCTCGTTCTCAAACATCAGAACGATATTGCGATCCTCAATCTTAAGGGTGTGAATGCCTTCATTCTCAGTTCGGGCATTAAATAGCAGCACGTACACAAGCATTCCAGGCTCTCTCCGGCAGGTAGCGGTGCAGGGTTCCCTGTGTCGTTAAGGCTACACCATAACGTCCTGTTTCAACGGGTTCGACAGTGAACCTTTTGGCCGCAGCGCCGTCTATAGCGGTACACAGTGCAGAAATGGCACAATGCCTGTGGCCGCTTCATGCTCATAAGGTAGTTCAAAGGCAGTTCGGATTCGGCGTTGAACCTCTAAGCATGCCCAACTGAGTCGGATCAGCAAAACTCTCTCCGATAACCGCATCAGGCTCAGCATTTAACCGACCGTTAATCTCCTAAAGCCCTTAACCCGCCTTATCATTTTTTGGCGAAGGTAACAAATCCCAATCGACATACGCACGAGCACGAAAGTTCATTAACATTGATTTGGCCTGTGGTGTGAGCCTCCATGACAAATTCCCAACAGCCTGAACCAGAACGTCCTGCCAGGCGGCGGCGCCGCTGGGTGGGTGTGGGCTTGACTGTCGGCTCAGTGCTGGTGCTGGCCGGGGCCGGAGCTGCCTGGTGGGGCTGGGTCTTTCTGAACGAGCGGTTTTCACCCTGGGCTTCAGCAGAACTCTCCAAAGCGCTCAAGCGGCCGGTCAACGTAGGCGACATTGAGCGGATTACGCCCTCCAGCATTCGGGTGGGCATCTCTAGTATTCCCACCATCCCCCTGGATCCCGATGCGCTCTCCGTAGAAGCGGTGGAGGTGCGCTTCAACCTGTTTGATTTGCTGCGGCGGGAAGTCAACTTAGACATCGTCCTAGAGAATGTCGAGGGCTACTTTGAGCAGAATGCCGAGCTGGAGTGGATTGATATTGATTTTGCCAATCTCCAGCGAGATCGAGGCCGAGAGCCCATCATTCAAGTCAGGCCCAGCGTCATCCGGCTGAGCCGCAGCAAGCTGAACCTGGTGCCCTACAGCGACCCAGGGCTGCCTCGCCAACAGGTGGGGCTGGAAAATGTGCAGGCTAATATCGACTTTCTCAACCCCGATGTAGAGGTGCGCGCTGGCACCGCAGAGCCCCAGGTACAGGCGCAGCAGATTAATTTTGAAGCGTCAGCCGACTCGGTCGTGCGAGGCGAGATTGCAATCTCAGGCTCCATACTGTTGCCGCCCCCACCCGAAGAGGCGGGCGAGGCACAAGGCACCCTGCCACCGGACCTGCCCCGCGCAGTCTATCGGCTGCTGGCGGCCAGCGATCGCCTGGATACTTTCCTAGATAAGCTCGGTAGTCTAGCCAATGCGGGGCTCGGAGGGGTTGCGATCGCGCAGGACGAGGCTCCAGACGGAGAGACCTCAGACGCAGAGGCCTCAGACGTGGAGCCAGAAGGCCAGGACCCCACCCCCGAGGGCGGCCAGGAGCAGCCCGATGACGCTCCCCGGGATCGCCGTATCAACCTCAACATTCGGGCCCAGAATGCCCAGGCGACCGAAATTTCCGCCATCGTTCTTTCACTTTTTGAAAGAAAGCCGCCGATCAGCATCACAGGCGGCAATGTCAGCGGCAGTGTTGACATCGACGTGCTGCCCGAACAGCCCCTTTCGGTGCGGGGGACTGCTCGCTTTAACGAAGGCGTGGTCGTGGCTAGGGGGCTGCCTACACCTTTTGAAGACATTAGTGGCCTAGCGCGCTTTCAGGGTCAGGTCGTAGCCTTTGAGTCGTTGGTTGCTAGCTTGGGCGAGGTGAGCGCCACCGCCGACGGCACAATTGACTTCAACCGGGGCTACGCTCTAGCCGGTCAGGTTAATCCCTTCACCCTGACCCAGCTCCAAGAGCTTTTCAAGTTCTCTTTGCCAGTGCCTGTATCGGGAGTCTTTGCCGGCACCATTAACCTCACAGGCCCCCTAAAAGACCCCAACATTGCCGTTAATGTCATCTCCCAAGGAGCCGCTCGTCTCGATAGGGTTGACTTTGCGGCCCTAGGAGCCGACATCACTCTTGACCCCGAAGCGCTGGTGATCGACAGCTTCCGGGCTTTACCTGCCGCCGGGGGTGAACTCACCGGCAGCGGCCGCTATACCCTGGACCGCCCGGCTACCCTCACGCTGACGGCTCAGGGGCGCGACCTGCCGGTGGATGCCCTAGGGCGGCCCTATGGTTTGCCAGAGACCATTACCATTGGTCCAGCCTTCCTGGAGGCAGGGCTCTCTGGCCCAGTGGATCGGCTCCAGGGAGCAATCAGCTGGCGAGCTCCGGCGGGGGAGTATCCGGCCAGGGGCGATATCGAGATTGCTGGTAATGCCCTGCGCTTTCGTGACACCTTTGTCCAGGTCGCGGGCGGTACTGTCAATGGCGATGGAGTGCTAGTTGACGGCAATTGGAATGCTTCGCTCCAGGCAAGGGGCGTGCAGCTCGCTCGCCTGAATCCCAGAGCGCAGGGAGTGGCAAGCGGCAGCTTTGAGCTAGCGGGGAACTTGAGACAACGAGGCCTCAGCAGCATTCGCGGTCAGGGCAGCGCCGACGTGGCTTTAGCCAGCGGCAGCATTCGCGGCGTGGGCAGTCTGGCCAACGGCAGCTGGAACACTTCCCTCCAGGCCCGTGAGGTTGCTCTCAACCAGTTTCTGCCCAACGCCAGTGGCGCTGCCAGCGGCAGTTTTCAGCTGGCCGGCAGCCTGGACAACCTAACCCTACAAGGCATTCGCGGTCAGGGCGGCGGCAGCCTGGCGCTAGCTGGGGGCACGCTAAATGCCCAGGGTCAGCTGGCTAATGGGGCCTGGAATGCAAATGTTCGGGGCCAGGATGTGCAGCTCAGCCAGTTCTCCAATAACCTCCAGGGTACAGCTGGGGGTCGCTTTAACCTCTCTGGCAACCTCGATAGTTTGAGCCTGGCGGCGATTCGTGGAGAGGGCGACTTTGTAGTTTCCGATGGCCTAGCCGCAGCGGCCCCTCAATTTCCCCAGCTGGCAGCGGTGCGCCAGCCCCTTACCGGCACCCTAGCTTGGAACGGCTCCCAGATTCAGGTGCAGCAGGCTAGCACCGCCGGACTGCAGGTCAGTGGCACCCTGACGCCGCTGCTCACAGGCCCCAATGGTCCCACGTTGAGCAATATCGATTTGGCTTTGGAGGCGCAGGACTTCAACTTAGCGGCGCTGCCCTTCCCCAACCAGGTGCCGGTTACAGGGTTAGCTAGCTTTGACGGTCGCCTCAGCGGCAGCCCCCGAAACTTGAGCCTGGTAGGCGATGCCCGGCTGGTCAATCTGGCCGTCAGCGATTTGCAGTTTGAGCCGCTGCTGGCTGGCCCCGTGAACTTCACCAACGGTGGCCTGGTGGATGTTGCCCTGCGCGGGGTCAACGACCGAATTGACGTGGACTATGGCTTTAGCGATCGCAACCTCGCCTTCGACATTCGCGCGGGCGAGTCGTCGGCTATTGGCGGCATCACCAACAATATTCTCAGAGCCGATATTGCTCGCTTTCCCCTTGAGGTGCTGAACCTGCCGCCGGGCGGTATTGCCGGTCTGGGCACGGTACGAGGCACCGTTGAAACCGCCAGCCTTACGGGAGATGTCAGCCGCTCTACCCTGAGCGGCAGCTTTGACATCAGCGATCCTGGCCTCGGCTACATCAACCTTGACCGCTTCCGGGGGCAAATCGCCTACGCTGATCGCGCGCTGGTGCTCACGGGCGGCAGCCTGTCCGTCAACGAAGGGGAGTATTTAGTGACAGGCCGCTTTAGCCAGCGAAACGAGCCCCAACTAGTAGCCCAAATAACTGCCCAAAACGCCGAACTTCAAGACGTACTCACCACCCTACAGTTCTTTGAGCTGGAGGACCTGCAGCGGGGCCTGCGACGACCCCAGTGGTTCCGAGACTATACCCCTGAGGAAGTTGCCCGGGCGCTGCCGGTGCGGCCAGCGGGCGGCGCCAACGCTTCGCTTTGGGACCAGCTGCGGCGGCTCTCGGAGCTGCTGGAGTTAGAAGATGCGATCGCAGAACGGGAAGAAGCCGCTCCCCTACCGCCCTTAGGCGAACTGGCCGGTCGCTTCTCCGGCGATATTTCCATCTCTGGCTCACTGCCGAATGATTTGAACGTCGGCTTTGATTTAGTCGGTCAGAACTGGACCTGGGGCGACAACTACGAGGTCGATCAGGTGCTGGCCGAAGGGCGCTATGCCGACGGCGTCTTGCGGCTTAACCCAGTGCGTTTTGCCTCCATTACCGACACTACCACTGGGGAAAGTGCTCAGTCCGCCTTTCTCACCCTCAACGGCGAGATTGCCCTCAACCCGAGCGACACAACGCCCCGCACCCTCAGCGCCGACCTTAAAAATGTCCCCCTCAGCAGTCTGCGTCAGCCTCTGCGGCTGCCCGACAGCGTTGCCGGGCGTCTGAATGCCGATGCCACCCTGACCGGTTCCCTGGCCAATCCCCAGCTGCGCGGTATTTTCTCCGTAGAAGACGCCAGAATCAATGGCAAC
>DATNQE010000105.1:0-5623 GCA_036702895.1 Trichocoleus sp.
CGCTAGGCAAGTCGTACATCGTCGGCAGCGTTTCACTGGGTGGCCGAGGTGGAATCGTCTGCTCTACGTGGGGCTTGCGGTTGAGACTCACCATTGCCAAATAATAATTCACTACGGTTGAGCTTCCCCGATGGTTCTTGTATGCTCTTCGGTGCGGGGAATGATTCTGGGCGGGGAAGAGAGAAGTTCGCACCTTCTCAAATCCCCTGATCATCCCAACTTAAACCGGGTAAGTCGAGATGACTGGAATCATTCTAAATCCGGTCTCTTGCTTTTACCTTTCAAGGGATCTAGAGGAGTTCCCCGTTTTCCTTCACGAAAACGGAGACCAAACCGCATGTTTCAAGAATCTGCAGGGGAGAGCAACAGCTCCCCAAAATTCCAACTGCCTTCCTACAATCCCGAAAAGCTCTGCCACATTCTGCTGGGCGACTACGCCGCCGTGACCGAGGCAATTAACCGCATGGCAGTCGTGGGCTACTGCGACCGGGTGCTCTGGCTCAAGCCTATTCCTACAGGTCGAGGTGGCGAATACATTAGCCTCATGTCTCGCAGAGTGCCGACGGCAGATTAATATCAAATCCGCCCAGTTGATCCTGTCTTAAAGCCCTACCATCAGCCCCTCGCTCTTTAGGCGAGGGGCTAATGAAGCTTATGAAATGCTGCCTTGCGGCGTAAACGCCATTGAGCCCTACTCCGGCTCTAGCCTAGTTCGCTTCTTCACCTCCATTATTCGATAGCCCACAAGACTTGTTAGCAGCATCGTCAGCGCCGTCAGGATATACAGCAGCGATAGGCCAGCCCCAGGTCCTATACCCAGGAGCGCTGTCAGGGGCAAAAGTGCTGCCCGAGGGGTGATCAAGGCGGGTTCAAAAACGCGCTCGGCTAGCGGCCCGGCGATGAGCAGCGCGATCGCACTGACTCCCTGCAAAATCAAAGAATTTGCGGCAAACACCCGTCCCTGGATCTCAGGAGCCGTATTTTTCATCCAAATCGTTTGCTCAGAGCTAAGCAGCAGCGGAAAGTTTAGCGACGAGCCAAACTGGGCAGGTAGCCACACGCCTACCGACTGCCCCAGGCCAAATAGAGTTTTGCAAAGACCTGCCCCCGCATATCCGGCCAGCATCCCGGCGGTAGCACTCTTGGGGCCGCCCCACCAGCTCAGTAAACAGGCTCCAGCTACCCCGCCCAGTCCCGCAGCCGAAGCCACACTGCCCAGCACGCGAGCATCGCCGCCGCTGCGGGCCAAAATCATTGGATTGTAAACGGCACCGCCCAGGTCGTGAAAAAACCAGAACAGGCTCGATACCAGCAGCACCGCCCGCAGGTAGGGCCGCTGCCAGATGTAGCAAAACCCCAGGGAAAGCTGCTGCCGCAGCCGGGGCACGCCGGTTTCGGCGGCGGGGCGGGGGATGGTGCAGGCCAGAAGCGTTGCGATCGCAACCCCAAAGCTCACCAAGTCCACCAGCCCAATGCCCACTAGCCCAATCGCCGGGTATAGCAGACCCGCCAGCGCCGGTGCAAAAATAATCGAGCCGTAGTGAACCGCAGAATTGAGGCTATTAGCGCGGGTGTACTGCGCTGGGGGCACCAGCAGCGACACGCTAGCCGAATAGGTCAACTGCTGAATCTGTCCAAAGCCGCCGTTGAGCATCGCCAAACCGTACAGATGCCAGATCTGCAGCTGGCCGCTGCCAAACAGCAGCAGAATCATCAGGGTAGAGAGCGCCGCCACCGTATCGCCCAGCAGCATCAGCCGTTTGCGACTAAAGCGATCGACAATCACTCCAGCAATCAGCGTTATCGGAAGACGCGGCAGCTGCGTGAAAAACCCCATCAGCGCCATGGCCGTAGGCGACTGGGTCAGATCCCAAACCCAGAGCGACAGGGCAAACTCGGTCATGTAGCTGCCAATAGTAGAGACTAGCTGCCCCAACCAGAGCATGAAAAATGTGCGCATCACTCTACTCGCCCAAAGCCCCGAGCAGCTTGGGCATCGCCTCCAGAATCAGCTGGTCGGCCAGGGGGCCGCGAATATTGCTGCCCCAGAGCTGATAGTCCACAAAAAACACGCGCCCTGCCTTAAAGGCTGGCATTTCTTTGAGCAGCGGGTTGCTAGCCCACTGCTGGCGCACCTTAGCTGCAGGGCTCTCTAGCTGCTCGTCCCAGGCAAACACAATGACGATGTCGGCTTCCACCTGGGGAACCACCTCAAAAGAGATTTGGCCCCAGTCCTCCATGCCATCTGGCATAACGGTCTCAAAGCCAACTGCCCGCAGTAAGCGTCCCCCAGTACTGTCTGCCGAGGCGTAAATTGTTTGCACCAGCTGATTAGAGCTTAGGAGCAAGACTTTGGGGTAGCGCTGCACCACGGGCGCTAGGGCTTGGCGGACAGCCTCCGTTTTCTGCAGGAATTCGGCGCGGAGGCGCTCAACTTCGGCTTCGCGGTTAAGGGCACGGGCGATGCCGTCAATGTCGTTTTCCCAAGTTTGGAGGTCTCCCTTGATGTCGCTAAAGAGCAGCGTGGGGGCGATTTGGGAGAGCTGGGGGTAGATGTCTCGGTGCATCCAGCTCTCTCCCAAAATCAGATCGGGCTTAGCCAAGGCCAGGGCTTCTAGAGAGGGAGACTTGCGATCGCCCAGATTTATCGGCTCGGTGGTAATGCGATCGCCCAAATAGGGAATTTGCTCGGCCGGGCGGTCAAAGCGCTGCTGCTGCAAATCCACCGTTTCGGCGTAGGCGACGGGCTGTACTCCCAGCGCTAATATGCTGTCGAGGATATGTGGGCTCAGGGCTGCCACTGCCCGCAGCTCGCCGCAGAGAGTAGTTTCGCCCAAGTCGTGAACCACCGTGCGGCAGCTGTCGCTGACTTCGGTGACGACATCTCCTGGAGCTTGCGGCCCGGCCCCACACGCCACTACCCAGCTCAGCACGAGGGCAAATAGCCCAATCCAGCGTTTTCGCATTCTCCTTCCCACGGCTCAAGCCCTTCTGAAAGCGTCACAGCTAAAACGTTACGGACACTGAGCCCACTATCGACAGCGGCGCTCCCGGATAGACAATGTTGCGGAACTGAGCCGTTTCCAGGTAGCGAGTGTCAAACAGGTTGCGAATGTTGAGCCCGGCTCGCCAGTTATCTCGCTCGTAGAAAACGGCAGCATCGGTACGCAGGTAGCTGGGCAGCTCAAAGTTGCTGTTGGGCAAATCACCTTCCCGCTCGCCCACAAAAAATAGCCCCAGACCAAAGCCCAACCCCTGGAAATCACCCTCCTGGATCTGGTACGTGGTCCACAAATTGGCAGTGTGCCGGGGCACGTTTTCTAGGGAATTTCCCACCGGAATGGTGTTGTCCTGGGTGACGACAGCATCGGTGTAGGCATACCCGGCAATGATGTTCCACCCCGGCAAAATCTCGCCGTTCAGGTTCAGCTCTACCCCCTGACTGCGCTGCGCCCCCACCTGGATCGAAAAGTCAGGATCGTTGATGTCGGCGGTGAGTACGTTGGTCTTGGTCAGGTGAAATAGCGACAGCGTGCCCGACAGCCGCCCGTTGAGCCAGTCGCCTTTAACTCCAATTTCGTACTGGGTGCCGCGCTCGGGCACGAAAGGGGTATTGGTAGCAGAGCGACCAACCACCGGTAGGAAAGACTGGCTGAAGCTGGCATAGAGCGCTAGCTCCTCGGTGGGCTGGTAGACCAAGCCAACTCGCGGGCTAAAGGCCGTGTCCGATTGATTGCTGGCGCTGTCGCTAGAGGGGTAGTTCTCGTCCTGATTGGTGAAATCGAGCCGTCCGCCCACCAGCAGCTTCAGGTTATCGAGCAGGTCGATCTGATCCTGCGCATAAAACCCGATGGTATTGGTGAAGATGCGCTGGTTGTAAACGTTGGGGAGGTCGGCGGGCCGGGGTACATCGTAGTTGGGATTGAAAATGTCCAGCGGCGGCAGCGGCGCCGAGAGCTGGTCATAGATGCTGGCGCGCCGGTTGAGCTCTACCCCCACCAGCAGTTCGTGGTCGATAGAGCCTGTGGCAAACTCGCCGATGAGCTCGGTCTGCAGGGCGTAGTTCTCGTTGAGGAAGTCGTCGTCCCGCAGGGTGCGTTGCACAAAGCGGTTGTTGACCAGCCGGCTGCTGTCGGTTCGGGCGCCGCCCGCGTAGGCCGAGTAGAGCGAGCCCGCATGGCGCAGCCGCAGCGTGTCGCTAAACTCGTGCTCAATCCGATATCCGGCGCGATACACCCGCTGAGTGTAGGTGTCGAACTGGGGGTAGCCCAAAAAGCGGTTGATCGGCAGCGGCACCGAGCCATCGCTAAGGGCAATCAACCCTCGATCGTAAAGCGGATCGTCGTAGAGATATTCAAAGTCTAGGGTGAGGGTGGTGGAATCGCTGATGTCCCAGGCCAGAACGGGCGCAATAAAGAACCGCTCGGAGTTGACGAAATCGCGGAAACTGCCTGCGTTTTGGTAGGCGGCGTTGAGGCGGTAGCGGACTGAACCATCTGCCGTCAGTGGGCCGGTGAGATCCACAGTCGTGCGGTAAAAGGCGTAGCTTCCGGCCGTAAAGCCCAATTCGTAGGCAGGGTAGGCCAGGGGCTGCTCGGTCACTACGTTGATGATGCCACCGGGCTGAACCTGCCCAAACAAAACTGAGGCTGGCCCTCGCAGCACCTCAATGCGCTCGATATTGGCGACCTCAGAAATGCTGTAAAAGTCGTTATCCCGGAAGCCGTTGCGGAAGTTGCCGTCCTGGGTAAAGCCGCGAATGACGAATGACCCGGCCTCGGTGCCGCCGTAGTTGCCCCATTTGGATACGCCCGCAACGTTTTGCAGCGCATCTTGCACCCGCAGGGTCTGCTGATCTTCCAGGACAGCCTGCGGCACCACCTGAATTGATTGGGGAATATCGCGCAGAGGCGTGTCGGTGCGGGTGGCAGTAACGGCGCTGCCGGGGCTGTAGTCGTCGTCTTGGGCGCCGGTAACGCTGACCTGAATGGCCTCTTGCGCTGCATTTGCCGCTGCGGTGCCCGGCGTGATGGCGAGGGTAACGCCGCTGCCGGTGACGTTGACCGCTACCTGGGGCGGCCCATCTGCGCCGGTAATAGCGATTTGTACCGTATCGCCTACGGCTGAAACATCTACGTAGGCAATGCCCTCGGCTGGGCCAGCAGCCTGCACAGAGTCACCCTCGGCCAGATCGAGGGCGGCATTGGGAATTTCGATCAGGAGGGCATTGCCCAATGTACTGGTGTTGGCAGCGGGCAAAGGGCGGTCAGCGGCCAGCACAATGTCTAGACCGGCAGCGGTAGCGTTGATCTGCACATTGGTAATGACGACGGTACCGGCTGAGCTCTGGGCGAGCCAATCTTCAACCGTCGTTGCGGCCTCCTCATCTAGAGGTTCGGGAAGCGCTGTTTGCGCCCAGGCCGGCGCAGATGGCAGAGCCGTTGCGATCGCAACCGTCCCGAGTGCCCCCGCCAACAGACTTAACTTGAACCACAGCCAACTCATTGCCTTACTCCACACACAGAACCTACTGGGGCCACCTACTGGGGCCACCTACTGGGGCCACCTACTGGGGCCAGAAAAATCAGCCCAATTGGGAATCATTTTCAGTAACATGAGCATA
>DATNQE010000243.1:0-3134 GCA_036702895.1 Trichocoleus sp.
AAATGAGTCTGCTGCTGACCAGCGGCATCATCGGTATTGGATTAGGAGATACTGCCTACTTTGCAGCCATTAACCAGTTAGGACCGCGCCGCGCCCTGCTGATGGAGACCCTGGCGCCACCGCTTTCGGCTGTTTTGGCCCTAGTTTTTTTGGGGGAGCAGCTGTCGCTGCTGGCGTGGATCGGCATTGCGTTGACCCTCCTGGGGGTCGGCTGGGTTATTTCTGAACGGGTGCCAACGGCCCATTTGCCGGGGGGAGGGAATCTTCGTCGAGGTATTGTTTTGGGGGCGCTAGCGGCACTGGGGCAGGCCAGCGGCGCGGTCATGTCGCGGGCGGCGCTGGCCGAAACGGCAGTCGATCCGCTGTGGAGCACGCTGCTGCGGCTTGCAGGAGGGCTGCTTATTTTAGCTGCTTTGCTGGGGTCTCAAGGCCGCATTACCCAACGTATCGAGCCGCTTAAGTCTTATCAGCTGCTGGGACTCATTGCGATCGCAGCTTTCTTTGGCACCTACCTCGGCATCTGGCTCCAGCAAACCTCTCTTAAATACGCTCCAACCGGGATTGCCCAGGCGCTCAACTCTACCAGCCCTCTGTTTATATTGCCGATGGCCGCCCTGTTGGGAGAGCGCATCAGCCCCAGAGCGGTGCTGGGGGTCATGGTTGCGCTGGTCGGCATCTGGATTTTGGTCAGCTACCGTTGAAGCAGCAACCAAACTGATCTTTTAGAGATCTCTATAAACTAGACTCGCCTATCCCCAAGTCAGCATTTACGCTAGAGGCACGTCTGTTTGAGCAGTTCTCTCTCAATAACCCTTCAAGCAGTCCTATGGCATCTATTCTGGATCCGCCGATCCCCGTCAAAATTACCAAGATGAAGTCTAGGGTGTGCTGGCAGCACCCGGCTATTCGCGATCGCAAAATCGATCAGACCCAACTAGCACTTCATCTAGACTCGCCCCAGGACACCTCAGAGTTTTCCTTTTTGGTTATTGGCGATAGTGGTTCAGGGCCGCACACTGACCACAACCCCCAGCGGCGAGTGGCCGAGGCCATGGTGCCTCACCTGCAGGATTGCCAATTTTTGCTGCACACCGGCGATGTCGTTTACAGAGTCGGCTCTAGCGAGCAGTATCCCAAGAATTTCATTCAACCGTACCGGGAGTGGCTGGTAGGAGGCGATCGCCCAGAGCGCATTGCCTACGACCAGATGGTGTTTCAGTTTCCGTTTCTGGCGGTGCCTGGTAACCACGACTATTACAATCTGCCCTGGGCCTACGGCCTGTTTACTCAAGTCGCCCGTCCGCTGCGACGGCTGCTAGGGGTTAACCTCAACCCCAACGTAGGCTGGCACGGCTCCTTCGACGGGGATGCCTACGCCCGCGCCTTTCTGGACTACCTGAAAGCGCTGCCGCCCGAGGCGCTGGCCTCCCACCTAGATGCTCACTACACCGATCACAACGAAACGGGCCGCTGCCTAACCTACCAGCCTGGCAAATTCACTCGGCTGCCCAACCGCTACTACTCGTTTCGCTACGGCGATATCGACTTTTTCGCCCTCGACTCGAGCACCTTTAACACGCCATCCCCTCCCCCCAAAGGCCCTGCTGGTCACGATCAGCGCCGGCTGCTGTGGGCTCAGCTAGATAGCGCCACCGCCGAAAAGCAGCAGATTCTAGAGGAAGCGGCTCAACTCAAGGAGCAGGGACCCCACGGCCAGGAACGGCTCGATGACCTGCAGGCCAAGATTGAGCAGCTCGATGAAGTGCTGCTAGATATTGAGAAACAGCTCAATGCGCCGTCGGCTGTTATGGTCGATGCCGAGCAGCTAATTTGGCTCAAAGATCGCCTGGTTGCCTCCTGGCAAAATCCTCAGGTGCGCGGGCGCGTGCTGTTTTTTCACCACCCGCCCTACGTCACGGAGGTGACCAAGTGGCACCAGGGCCAGACGTTAGCCGTGCGTCATCACTTGCGCTGGGTGCTCGATGAAGTGGCCCGCGAACTGGGTAAGGATTTGCGCCAGCTGGCTGACCCCGTTTACGGGCAGCAGCCCTTGGTCGATCTCGTGATTTGCGGCCATGCCCACTGTTTTGAATACTTAAGAACGCTAAGCACAGGCCATGCCGACTCCCACATCAACTGGCTGGTTTGCGGCGGCAGCGGTCTCAGCCTGCGGCGGCAGCGCCCGGATGGGGCCGAGCTGTTTGAAACCCGCTTCTCGGAGACGGCTCCCGGAACGGCAGAGTCTCGTTTAGTGGCTAAATCACAGCTCTACGTTGGCCTTAGCGGCCATAAAACCGAGCGGCGGCGGCCCTATTCGTTCTTGAGAATCGACGTGAAGCCGGGAACCCCACCTCAGTTTGTGATCAGGCTGCATGTATCAGAGCGCTACCACCAGGATTGGAGCGAGTACGACCTTGACCCACTGGTGATCTAAGGCGGGTTGGCTAAGGGACTGGCTCTAAGGAAACCTGCCAGTACGTTCCAAGCCGTATTGATCCCCAACGATAGTTTGGGACAGGCTCTGCATAGGGAAACATGCCTGGAGGCAGAAGCCAGCCGCGCTCTAGCCTTTTAATCTGATCTTTACCGGGCTGAACAGCTGAGTCTGCTGGCTTAGCTCGATTGTGAAGGAGCGGCCTATGGCTAGACGCATTGTGCTGCCAAAGGCTCAGGCCTGGCGCTATGAGCTGATGGACTTTGTGCGGGGGATGTCGGGCGGATTTCTGTTTGGCATTCCCCTGCTCTACACCATGGAGGCATGGTGGATTGGTTCGTACACCGACCCGCCGAAGATGCTGGCGGTGCTGGCGGTGGCCTATGGGGTCGTATTTTTGCTGAACCGCACCGATGGGTTTCGGGAGCTGCGGCCCGATTCTTTTCGGCAGGCAGCCATGGACAGCGTGGAAGCGATCGCAATTGCTGTCCTCTGCGCCTTTAGTGTGCTGGTGCTGCTGCAGCAAATTACGCCGCAAACGCCCCTGGATGAAGCTTTAGGCAAAATCATTATCGAAGGAATGCCTTTCGCTGTAGGGGTAGCGCTGGCCCGCTCCATTCTCCAGGAAGGGGATGAAAAAAACACCGACAGTCAGAGCAGCCCTCAGCCCAACGATCAGTCCGAAGAAGCTTCAGCCGAT
>DATNQE010000246.1:0-2646 GCA_036702895.1 Trichocoleus sp.
CGATACGCTGCTGTTTACCCTGGTGGCCTTTGGCGGGGTGTTGACAACCGGAAGCATGCTCTCCCTGCTGTTTGGGGAGGTGCTGACCAAGTATGTGATTGGCGGGGTGGTGGCCCTGTGGAAGGACGGGAAATTTGTCTGGCAGGAATCTTGAGATTGCTGTTTGAATCGGTCTAAAGCAGAGGTGGGCGGTGTCTGATGTACCGCCGCTATTGTTTGGAATCCTCCAGGGGGCGCGGTGATCCTGAACGGTGGGCGGTGCCCACCCTACGGGGTCTACTGCCCGCCCTACGGGGTCTATTTAGAATCTAGGGGGCCACGGGTAATGCCGAGCTTGCTCTGGAGCTGCAGTTCGCGCCAGAGCTGGCTGCCGCTGACTTGACCCTGGAGCAGGTCACGGTAGCGTGCCAGGGTTTGGGTGACCTGCTGGGGGGTTTCGTTGAGAAACTCGATGCGGAAGTGGCTGGCGCCTGCATTAATTAAGCGCTGGGCGTACTCAGCGCCGGTTTGGGCGAGGCCGTTGAAGACGGTGTTGCGGCAGCCTGCGTCGGCTTGGAGAACGTGCTCGGTGCCGATGCGATCGCGCAGCTTCACCTCGTGATTTTCGCAGGGGCGACCGCAGTCGCGAAAGTCTTTGCCCTCAGAAAGAAAGGCGCAGAAAACGCAGTGCTCCATGTGGAACAGCGGCATGTGCTGGTGCAGTGTGACCTCTATCCAGCCAGCTGGAACCGAGCGCAGCAGGCTCTCGAGCTGGTCAATATTGAGGTCGTAGGAAGCGGTTAAACGCTTCAGCCCAAAGCGATTTTTGAAGTAGTCGGCGGTCAGGGCGTTGGCTACGTTGAGGGAAAAATCTCCGATGCAGTGCTCTCCGGCAAAATACTTCAGGTGGTCGTAGTTGCGGACGAGGTAGCCATCGGCTTCCGAGCGCTTTACCTGATCCAGGATGTAGTTCTCTGAGGGCTTGGTGATGCGGGGCGGGGCAACCCAAAGAGTTTGATCGGGAGAGATCCGGTTGGCCCGAAACCACTCAACCGTATTTCGATAGGTGGCGGGGTTTTCGAACTCGCAGTAAATGGTTTCGATGCCGGCGCTACAGGCTGCCTCTAGCTGAGGCTGGTTTCGCACCAGGGTTAGCAGGACTGTTTGCTGCAATTCGGCTGAGGAGCTCGATCGCTCCTGAAGGCTCAGTTTTCCCACAGGGGGCAACAGGGTTTTTAGCGAAGCCTCTGGATTCAGCTGCCAGGGACGGGGTTGCGATCGCATCGCCTCTAGCTTTTCTACCAGCTCCCGTCGCAAGCGGTTGAGCTCGCTCACGGGCAGCATTACATTGCCAGAAAGATGGTTCTCTAGAGCTTCCAGGCGAAAAGGTGTGTTCCCCAGGCGGCCCAACTGCTGCTCCAGCCGTTCAGCTGTTAAAGGCTTTGTGTGGGCTTCGACCAGAGGCACTGTGGATTCGACCTGGGCAATATGGCCTTGAGGGTCGCGTGCGATCGCAACCATTGCCTGTCCTACCGCCCCATGGACTTCAATTCGCAGGGGCCGCTGAAACTTAGGCTCATCTCCGGCAAAGGTTTGCCGCAACTCCCGGTCTAGCTGGGGGTCGCTAGTTTTCCAGACTTTATCGCCTACTCGAATTTTCGTTAGGTCGAGGTCATGGCGACCAAAGCTGAGCAGTGCTTTACCACCTTGAATCTCAGCCTGGTAAATCCGCCCGCCCTCTTCTTTAGCAGCAGGGTGGCCGTTGTCAAATACAATGCCGTCTCCTGCTTTCACCGGAGCGGCTAAGCGAACAGTAACAGCCGCAGGCGAAACGCGAACGACTTCCCCCAGGTAAACACCCCGCTTCTTGCCGAAGCGGGCATGAACCAGAGCCTTGTTGTCGATGCCTTCAAACCAGCCGGAGTGCAGCCCACGAGAAAAGGCCATTTCTAGCTGATAGCGCTCCTGGGGAGTCGAAAACTCAGCGGGCGAGTCTGATTCGTTGGAAGATGCTGGTGTCGAGGTCGCCGTTTGCTCAGGCTCAAGCATCGCCATTGCCCGGTCGAGCGCCTGACGATACACCCGCGTGACGTTGGCAACGTACTCAGGGGCTTTGAGGCGGCCCTCAATCTTGAGGCAGCTCACGCCTGTTTTCACCAGGTCAGGCAGGACTTCTAGCCCGGAGAGATCCTGGGGGCTGAGGAGATAATTGCGATCGCCCAAATCAACTCGCTCACCGTCGGCAATCAGGTCATAGGTCATGCGGCAGGCTTGGGCGCATTCTCCTCGGTTGGCCGAGCGGCCCCCCAACGCCTCGCTGGTGAGGCACTGGCCTGAGTAGGCAACACAGAGTGCTCCGTGAACGAAAACCTCCAGCGGCAGAGCTATATTTCGCGCTGCTAGCTGGGCCTGGATTTTGTTGATTTCTCTAAGGGAGCACTCCCGGGCCAGCACCACTAGCTGGCAGCCCAAGTCGCGAGCAAACTCTACGCCTGCTGCGCTGGTAACTGTCATCTGGGTAGAGGTATGGATGGGAAAATCAGGCGATAAGTGGCGGATCAAACGGCAAATGCCGATATCCTGCACAATGACAGCGTCGACTCCAGCCGCGATCATCGTGCGTAAGTACTGCTCAGCTTCCCGCAGCTCCTGGGGAAAGACCAGCGT
>DATNQE010000116.1:0-11868 GCA_036702895.1 Trichocoleus sp.
GGCTTGCTCCCCGTCAGCAGCGCTGGATTAACCAGCTCTCAGGCATTTCAATTGTGGCTTTTGGCTGCACAACGCTCTTTCAGTAGCGCCCTGGTCGCAATGACCCTACGCAATTCACCCTGTAAACTGCTCGTGGTAATCTCGACTCTAGTTTTCTAAGGGATTTGCTCGTGGGCGCTCAGTCCATTGCCAAGAGGATCTTTTTACTGGGGTCGATGGTGGGCTGGCTGCGGGCGGGGCTCTCATGTACCTTTCCCCAGCCGTCCTCGCTCGGTTTTTTCCCCTTTGAGTTGACAGGGCGATGCTGGTTCGGGATTTTGCTCAGGAGCATTTTGGGCTGCTAGTGTATAGTCCAGCAGTGGATTGTGTTGACTGAAAAGTGCGATCGCACTGCTTTAGCAAGCTAAACTACAGCGAATTACAGCGGTCTCGTTTGGAATAGCAAAGGTGTTAGAGGGCAGGTCACAGGGGTTGAGGCACCCTCTTAAGCGGGTTGCCCCGCTGGAGGGCCACAGCTGGTCTGCCTGGCGATTGGGGAATATCAAGCATCAACTTAGCTCTATTGCTCTATGAGTCCTCTTACTGGTAGATCTCTGCAGCAGGGAAAATACATCGTCGACCAGGAGCTTGGTCGCGGCGGCTTTGGCATCACCTACAAAGCCAGAAACACGGCGCTGGCGCAATCTGTAGTCATTAAGACCATTAACGATGGGCTACGGCAAGATCCGCAGTTTCAGCAGCATCAGAGGCAGTTTCAGGATGAAGCAAGACGCCTAGCCAAGTGTTTCCATCCCAACATCGTGCGGGTTGTTGACTTCTTTATAGAAGACGGGCTGCCCCACATCGTAATGGACTACATTCCCGGTCAAACCCTGGATACACTAGTTCAGCCCGGTCGACCGCTGCCCGAAGCCACGGCCCTACATTACATTCGTCAAGTTGGCGAAGCGGTTGAGGCCATTCACCGAGCAGGCTTGCTGCATCGAGATCTCAAGCCGCAAAACATGATTGTGCAGCCCGAAACTCAGCAGGTAATCCTGATTGACTTTGGCATTGCCCGAGAATTCACTCCGGGCGTGACCCAGGTGCACACCCATATCGTGTCGGAGGGCTATGCCCCAATCGAGCAGTACCTAAAGCAGGCTCAGCGCTCACCCGCTACCGATATCTATGGATTAGCCGCCACCCTGTATACCCTGCTGACCGGCCAGGTTCCGGCTGCCGCTATTTTGCGAGATCGAGCGCCTCTGCAAGCCCCTCACGAAATTCAGCCAACGGTCAGCCGCAGCGTCAGTGCGGCCGTCATGCGGGGCATGGCTGTGGAGCCTCAGGATCGACCCCAGCAGATGAGGGACTGGCTCGCGCTCCTGTCACCAGCCTCTTCCCGGCATTCCGGCGCTGCCTCTGCGCCTGTTAGCAAAGTTCCTACCGTGGTCGTGGCACCCCAGTATCGGCCCAGGGCGCAAGCCGACCGGGGAGCCGCAACAGCACCCGCCACCCGCATAGCCCCGGGTACTGCTGTAAAAGACACGCCGCCCTCACCGCCGGGAGGCAGAGCCAGCCAAGGCTGGTGGTTGCCCGGGGCCATTGCCCTCAGCGTATTTCTCCCCTTTATGCTGGGATACGCCTGGTGGCGCAACCAAATGCCAAACCAAACGTCACCTGCGCCAACCCCTACTCCAGAGGCCGTTACGACGCCCTTTCCCGATGCTGACGCTACCCCTATAGAAGAGCCCGAATCAGAAGCCATTCGCCCAGCACGCGACTCAGAGCCCACACCTTTACCCGAGGAGGAAACTCCCGCTGATGCACCCCCGGTAGAGGCAGAAGCGCCCACCGAACCCGCCCCTGCAGAAGCGCCTACCGCGCCCACTGAGCCTACCACCGCGCCAGCCGAGCCTGTTGGAGCAGGTAGCCAGGCTCCAGCCCCGCCCAGCCCACCAGCCCCGCTCAGCTCGCCTAGCCCATCGGATCCGCCCAGCCCACCCGATCTGCCCCCACCTATCGAGGAAGCTCCCCCAGTGCCGGAAGCAGGGCAGGGAGAAAGCCGCCAGCAAGGGCAAGCACCCCAGGAGGGGACAGGGGAGATCCGGCAGGAAAGAACAGCAGAAGAGGTGAAGCCTGGCAATGAACCCAAGCAGATGCAGAGAAATGAGTGAAAGGGAAGTGGGTGAAAGGCTGAGCCGCGATCTCACCCCCTGATCCCCTGTGGTAATCTCGACTCTAGTTTTTAAGGGATTCGTTTATGGGCGCTCAATCCACAGCCAAAACAATCTTTCTGCTGGTGTCAATGGTGGGCTGGATGCTCGTCGGCGGAGCCTTGATGTACCTTTCCCCGGCCTTTGTCGATCGGTTTTTTCCCTCCGATACGACCCATCTCTGGATGCAGAACCTCGGCCAGGGCAGCTACAACCCTAGCCTGGCTCTGGTGGGTGGCGGCATTGCCCTGACGCTGACAGTGGTGGGTAACGTGGTCTGGTATCAGCGGTTTGAAGGGAAGCTGTAGCGATTAAAGCTTCTCGGGTTCTTCAAAGGCCGGGGAGCTGAATAAGGGCGCTAGAAAGAACTCGGGGATCTCGGGTGTCTAAAGGAAAGCTTCGTTTACGGGCCACGGGATGTGGACCTAGCCAAAGAACCCCGGTTTCTTTAAGAAACCGGGGTTCTGGAATCTTCAAGGAAACCTGGCGTTAGAACCTACAGGACTGCTTCGCTCAAAGGCGCTTCAACAGGGCTTTCGCTACCGCTCTGGCGCTGCACGGCTGCGCCGATTAGGCCCAAAAACAGCGGATGTGGAGCGCTGGGGCGCGACTGAAACTCGGGGTGGAACTGGCTGGCGATAAAGAACGGATGACCCGGCAATTCAACGATTTCGACCAGCCTGCCGTCGGGTGACGTGCCGCTAATCTCATAGCCCGACTCGGTGAAGAGATTGCGGTAGGCATTGTTAAACTCGTAGCGGTGGCGGTGCCGCTCGTAAATCACCTCGTCATTATAGAGACGGCTCGCCAAAGTATCGGGCTTGAGCCGGCAGGGGTATAGGCCCAGGCGCATGGTGCCGCCCAGGTCCACCACGTCCTGCTGTTCGGGCAGTAGGCTGATGACGGGGTTGGGCGTTTCTTCCTCAAACTCGGAGCTGTTGGCCTGGTGGAGTTGCGCGACATTTTGGGCCCACTCAATCACCGAGCATTGCATTCCCAGACACAGGCCCAAGAAGGGAATGCGCCGCTGCCGCACGTATTCAATCGTGCGAATCTTGCCATTGACGCCGCGAATGCCAAAGCCGCCAGGAACCAACACGCCATCGACGCCATCAAGGTACTTTTCGGGGCCGTGGGCTTCGATGTCTTCGGAGTTGACCCAGCGGATTTTGAGGGCGGCTTGATGTGCGATCGCACCGTGCCTAAGCGCCTCCACCACCGACAGATACGCATCGTTGAGGCTGACGTACTTACCCACTAGGGCAATTTCCACCGGGCGGGTCGAGCTGTAGAGGCCATCCACCAGGGCTTTCCACTGGCTCAGGTCAGGCTGGCGCTGCTCCAGCTGCAAAATCTTGAGCGTCTGATGGGCCAGCCCTTCTGCTTCTAGATTGAGCGGCACTTCGTAAATGCTGCTGGCATCTTGAGAGGTGACTACACACTCCACCGGCACGTCGCAAAAACCAGAAACCTTTTCCTTAATGTTTTGCGGTAGCGGGCGCTCGCAGCGGCAGACCAAAATATCGGGCTGAATACCGATCGAGCGCAGTTCTTTGACCGAGTGCTGGGTGGGCTTAGTCTTGAGTTCGCCAGCAGACGAAATCCAGGGCATCAGCGTGACGTGTAGATAGAGCACATCGCCCCGGTCCACGTCTTTACGGAACTGACGAATGGCTTCTAGAAAGGGCAGCGACTCGATATCGCCAACGGTGCCGCCGATTTCGGTAATGACCACGTCGGGGTTGGTGTTGCGGGCCACACGGTGAACCCGCTCCTTGATCTCGTTGGTGATGTGGGGAATTACCTGCACCGTGCCGCCCTGGTAGTCGCCCCGCCGCTCCTTATTGATCACCGCCTGATAGATCGAGCCGGTGGTAACGCTGTTAAGCCGCGACATGGCCGTGTCGGTGAAGCGCTCGTAGTGGCCCAGGTCGAGGTCGGTCTCGGCGCCGTCCTCGGTGACAAACACCTCCCCATGCTGAAAGGGGCTCATGGTGCCCGGGTCGACGTTGATGTAGGGGTCGAGCTTGAGAATAGACACCGAGTAGTTGCGCGACTTGAGCAGCCGTCCCAGGCTCGCCGCCACAATGCCTTTACCAATGCTCGAAACTACGCCGCCCGTTACGAATACAAACTTAGTCATGCCTGCCAGCCGCTCAGCCGAAGGAGGGTTAACCCGTTAATTGTGCCACAGGGAATCTATCTCTCGCAGGATCCTAAAAGTCGGTAACTCTGGTCAATAGGTAAACGGTTGTTAAGATGGGGAGCGGCCTACTGTTATCAAGACCTAACTTTTAGCCGGATTTTTTCATAGGAGGAGGAAGCCATGTCTGTCAGTGACTTTCTTCAGTTTGAGCTGCTGGGCAGCCCTGTGCGAGACTATGGGGTTGCGATCGCAACCCTACTTATTGGCCTGCTCGCTATTAGCCTGACTCGCCATGTCGTTTTGGGCCGCCTCAAGTTTTGGGCTAGCCGCACCGCCACCGATCTCGATGATCGCCTGCTCCACCTGGTCGAGCCCCCGGTCATCTGGCTGCTCTACCTCGGCACCCTATTTATCAGCATTCAAGATCTCATTGAGAACCCGGAGTTTCCCGGTGCAGTCGGCAAAGTGATCACGGCGCTGTGCCTGGTTGTGGGTACGGTGCTCGCCATTCATCTGATCTGCTCGCTGCTGGAGTATGGCTTACGGTTTTACTGGGTCACCCGCCGCAGTGATGTCTTCATGGAGCAAACCCTAAAGGCGCTAATTCCAGCCCTCAAAGTTGTTGTCTGGACGGTGGGCCTGATCTTTTTGCTCGACAACTTGGGTCTAGATGTATCAGCAGCCGTTACCAGCTTGGGCATTGGCGGGGTAGCGCTAGCCCTGGCCTCCCAAGGCATTTTGGCTGACATGTTTGGCTACTTTGCTATTTTGTTTGATCGGCCGTTTGAGATTGGCGACTTTATTACCACGGGCGACTTTAGCGGCACCATCGAAACGGTGGGCCTCAAAACCACGCGCATTCGCAGCATCAGCGGCGAAGAGCTGATTATTCCTAACACCGATTTGGCGGCGGCTCGCATTCAAAACTACAAACGTATGGCTCGGCGGCGCATTGTATTTACGCTGAAAGTTCCTTACGAAACCCCCGCAAACACTCTGGCTACCCTGCCCGAGCTAATCAGGCAGGTGGTCGAAACTACAGAAAAAGCCACCTTCGACCGGGCTCATTTTCATGCTTACGGTGACTTTGGCCTGGTTTACGAAGTGGTTTATTTCGTTGAAAGCAGCGATTACAAGGTCTATATGGACATTCAGCAGTCCATTAATTTAGCGATCAAAAATGCCCTGCAGCAGCACGGCATTGCGCTAGCTCATCAGCTGCCATGGTTCAGTCCGGCTGCCGAGAGATCTGCGGCTAACGGCGAGAGAAATAATCATCAATTTGAAGGTTCTGTTGGGAATAATCGATCTTCCCCTACAGCCACTTAAATTCTGTGTGTAAAATATGGGTGTGCGTTTTTGGCTCCTTGTGTGAATCAATTGCCAACGCACTTCAGCTCTGGTCTGGGGGGACTGGAGCTCTTTCTTCTTTAACCACGCTCTAGCGCCGATTTCTGTAGGAATGCTGCAAGTTCCTCAAGAAAGGCAGCCTGAGCCTTAATAATTCTTGCCTTTGCCTCTTCCAATGAGAACCAGGCGGCCCTATCAACCTCTGGGAAGTTGCGAAACTGCCCGGATCGAGGCGGCCACTCCAAGGAAAAGGTATTGCTAGTTACGCCTGCCGGGTCGCAGTCGCCCTCAAAGGCCCAGGCTATGACTACTTTGCCGCCCGACTGCCGAACCGTGGTGAGCGGCAGAAACGACCCCTCGGGCGTAAGCCCGGTTTCCTCCCAAAACTCGCGTTTGGCGGCGGCGAACGCGTCTTCTCCCTGGTCGATCTCCCCCTTGGGGATCGACCAGGCGTGCCAATCTTTGTTTTGCCAGTAGGGGCCGCCGGGATGAATCAGGAAAAATTCCAGTTCACCGCGCTGATGCCGGTACATTAAAAGCCCCGCGCTTTTTTTGCCCATTGCAGCGGTCTTTGAAATGTTTAATCTGAGATTGTGGTCCTGGTCCAGTTTGGACGCATGTGGGATGCGCCTAACTTACCACTTGACAGTCTACCGATATCGTCAAGATGCATGAAGAAGCTGGAGATTTATCGTTAAAGCATTCTAAGACCGGATAGAAATCGGCATAAAAGCGGATTGGTTAATAGGATCCCTGCCTTTTTTAGGAACAAGTCAGAATAAAAGCACCCACGGCACGGAAGAAAACACCATGGCTTATACCTGCCAAATCGGGGCCGGACAGTGGCTCTACCTAGAAAATGCCGGCTCCGATACCCTGATTACAGTGACAGCAAGTGCGGCTGGGCAGCAGCAGCAGGCTAGCAGCCGCGTGACCACCGGCTCCTGGAGTGCTCCTCCTGCCGTGATGGCGACTGCTGCTGGAGTAGTGATTAAGCTAACGACAGCAGGGGGCGAGCGCTATTTTCAAGTGCAGGGGGCTCATGTCAGTGCGATCGCAGCGCCCCCTGCTCAAGCCCTCGGCCAGAATCAATCCCTGCCTCTAGAAGAGACTGCTGCCCAAGAATTTAAGCCCTTGTCGCCGCTGCCGCCGCTACAACCCCTGCCGCCGCTGCAGATGGGCACATCCATGAGCACGGCTCCGATGGAGATGCGTCTTGGCGATATGACAATGGCGATGGGTGCGGGCGGCCCTACTCCAGCCTCTAACCCAGCGGCTCAAGCGTCGTCTCGATTCTGCACTCAGTGCGGTCAGGCGGCTGAGGCGAGCGATCGCTTTTGCGCCCACTGCGGCCACAAACTGCGTGAATTAGGGTGAACCCAAGCAGCACACTACCAAAATTCAGCGTCAAAATGATTCAAAGCTGATAGAGCAGCGAGTCATTACATCGGGATCACAACACAGGGATCACGTCTTGGGGAGAGGGTTGAGGATGAAACGTGCTGATCAAAAGTGCGGGGTGCTGCCGCTGGTTGCATCAACATTAGGCCGGTGGCTGCCGGTGGGAGTGGGGCTCAGTTTAAGTTTTGGAATGGGGGCGGCGGCTCAGGCCCTAGCGGCTCCCCCAACGGCTGAGACAGTGCCTGTGGCGGCAGCCGCAGAACCACAGCAGCCCGCTACCTTTCAAGATTGGTGTGAGACCAGAGACAGCCTGGCTGCCGAAACCCAAAAAACCGTGGATGTGCTGCTGACTGAACTGGGCACGACCGATTGTGCCGAGGCGAGTCGTCGCACTTCGGTGCTCACGCTGCTCAATTTAACCAACCAAGGGTTGAGCGATTTGCGTCCGCTGAGCACCCTGCCGCTGCTGACGGAACTGGTGCTGCACGGTAACCAGATTGCCGATGTCAGTCCGTTGGCGGCGCTGCCCAATTTGTCGCGGCTGTATTTGGGCAGCAATCAGATCACCGATGTCAGCAGCCTGGCGCCTCTGGAAAAGCTGCGCTTTCTGGTGCTGATGGACAATGATTTGGCCTCTCTGGCAGGGCTAGAGTCGCTGACTTCACTGCAGGAGCTGTACCTGAGCGAGAACCAGATTACCGACGTTAGCCCCCTGGCCCAGCTGCCTAACCTGCAAAAACTCTATCTCACCCGCAACCAGATTCGCGAGGTTGCTCCGCTCAGCAGCTTGACTAGCCTGCGGGTGCTCGATCTGAGCTCGAATCAGATCGCGAATGTTGCTCCGCTATCGGGGTTGGTCAACCTGCAGCAGCTCAACTTAAACCGCAATCAGATTGCGGATGCCGGTCCGTTGCGATCGCTCTCGGGTCTGCGGCAGCTTTATCTCTACAACAACCCGGTGCGCAACTTTTCCTGCCCCACCAACAGCGGCGCAATTTGCCTAATTTAACGAGAGAGGGGATCTTTTAGAAGGCATCGGGAGGTATCCGTTAAAGGTCTTGGCCCCTGGCCAAACGGTCGTGCCTGGAAGATCAATCGGTCCCTCTATTAGAAACAAAGGATGCGCCGAGCTGATCCCAACGAACTTCGGTAGCCCTTCAAAGTTTCCTGACAAACAGGCAGTAGAATGTCCCCTTAATCGCGTCCTGGCACTACGCCAACCGGGCTCCATCCCAAAGCTGTAGTGTGCATGGCTCGATTGAACTGTATAGTTGCGAATTCCTGTATGTGGTTGCTACCGCCCCGCCGACTCCAAGGCATAGCGTTTCGCTGGTCATTTTTGGCCTGGTTTTGGGCGGCAGTCGTTACTGTACTGCTGCTGGTCCAGGCCGCTCCGGCTGCGTCCTCCCAAACGCCTGCCGAACCGGCTCAAGCGGCGAGCACTCCGACTGTTGAATCGCAAGAGAACTCTAGCGGCGGAAGCAACCCAGCGGGTGAAACGGTTGGCGTTGAGCCTCAACCTGTGTCGCCGTCTAACTATGAGCTGGCTCGCAGGGCGGCGTTTAATCGAGTGGAGGACTACCCGACAAAATCTTTGCCCTCTACCGCCAATTACCGACCGACGGGAGAGTGGATGGGGCGTCTCATCCTGCCTAGCGCTGAGGAAGCTACTCAAACGCCGGGAGACTGGGTTTGGCTGGAGGTCTGGAACGCGCCTATAGCCGAGCCCAATCTGTTGGGGCAAAAGGTGAAGCTGACCTGGACACCTGGCAGCGAGGCCGAGACGGCCGCCCAAGCGTTGACCCAGCCTGTGCAGCTCAGCGAGCAAGCAGAGCAAGCAGCGGCAAGAGGCATTGTGGTGCCGCTGCGGCTGGATGGACGTGCGGCGGTAGGGCCATTGCAGTCTCTCGCTGGCGCCCACCCGCAAGACGACGTTACTGTGAGGCTCGACTCGGCCAAGCGGATCCTTGACGGCACACCTTTACTGCACATCACTCAAGAACCTGTGCAGGTCACTGGCCGAGAATATGCCTTGGTTAAGCTCTTGGAGCTTGATGCGGAGGTTAAGAAGCCATTGCCGACGGCGTGCCCAGGCCAGCCGCCCTGCCCCAGCGAGTACTTTAAGGTGCAGCACTATAACTTCATGACGGGGGAATTTGACGGCGACGAGGAGACGGTACGCATTCCCCAGCAGCCTCGCTTAGAGCGCGATCGCTTTGCCTCTAGTATTCGCAATCTGGCCGATTCCCCAGCGGGGGTGGCGGGTTGGTATATCTACGGTGCTAGGGATGCCGAGGGCGTGTTTACAGTGCAGGCGCTCAAGCCGAGGGCGCTATTTCAGCTCACCCCAGACAGCGTAGCGCTAGGACAAGAGGCTGGGCGCACCTATATAGACAAGCAGAACTGGCTGAATACCCCAGAGCGTAAAGGCACCCTGCAGCGGGTGTTGATCAGTCCTAATGGCTCGGCTGAAGAGGCTGTTTCAGCCTGGCGAGAGGGAGATGCCGCATTGGTCCTTCATCTGCTCGGTGGGATGCTAGGTGGCGTCGCGGAGGACACAGCAGCTCGTGTGGGAACGGTGGCAGGGCACTTTGACTACGGCCTGGCACGGGTGGTGCGGGAGCCGTTCACTCAAGAACTGCAGTTTGATGTCCGCTACCAGCCGCTCTACGGCCACAACTCGAGCGGCCTTACTCCTGGAACCCACGATTGGAGTGAGTGGATGGGCGATTTGCAGCGGGGCTGGCTAGGACAGCGGCCCGCTGCAGACGTGATTGTTCGGCTCAGTGGATTTGTGGAGCCACTGCTGCTGAGTGGGACGGAAGTGTCTTTAGGGCGAGAACTCCAGGCGCAGCTCCAGGTTTTGGCAGCTCGATACCGCGTAGGCGATGGCACAGGTTTGACCACGTTAAACCCAGCAGCTAGCCTATCAGATGCGAGTCAGGCGCTTTATTTAGCGCTGAAGCAAATTCAGCAAAGGGCGGCCAACCCATTAATGGCCACCTGGCTGCGACAGAATCCACAGGCGCCCCAAGCCCAGCACACTAGCCAGCTTCTGCAGCTACAGGCGGCAGTGAGAAGCACGCTCGAGCCTTACGGCACGGTTCGCGATGAGACGGGGCAGGCCTCGTTAATAGGTATTGAAGGCCGCATCCGTTTGGGTTCTCTGCTAAGCTGGCGGGCAGTTTTGCCGCGCCGGGGGCAGGACGACCTTAGCCGCATTTTTATGCAGCAGGGGGCATCGCTCTGGTTTTTGCGGTCCAACGTGGTTGGCGGCGTTGACCCTGCGCTCGTGCCAACGGCTCCAACGCTGTTGCTGGGCGAGTTACCCCCCTTGGCAACAGCATTGCGGCGACTAGCAGATGCAACTGCGTGGCAGCCCTGGAAGGATGCCGGGGTCATAGCGGGCGCACTGCTGCTGTATGGTGCGATCGCACTTCCCTACGGCTTCAAAAGCAATTTTTTAAAGCCCTATGCGGCAGTGCGCAACCCTCTTCGTCTAGGCGTTAACCTGCTGCTGCTGATGCTGGTCCCCGCGCTCATAGAAGAGCTGCTGTTTCGCGTGCTGCTGCTGCCCCACCCGTTAGAGGCGCTGCCGATCGGGCGTTGGCTGCTGTGGGCGGCCCTGAGCTTAGGGCTGTTTGTGGCCTACCACTTTGTCAGCGCTAGCACCTATTACCCTGCTGGCAAACCCACTTTTTTTGATCGGCGCTTTGTGCTGCTGGCAGCTTGGCTCGGTTTCGTGCTGACGCTGGCCTACCGCCTCAGCGGCTCACTCTGGGCTGTAGCAACGATTCACTGGGTGGTAGTGGCCCTGTGGCTGTACGCGTTTGGCGGTCTGCCTCGGCTGCAGGGCAAGTTGAATCAAAGGCCCGGCAGAGGGAAGTCTACCGGGCCTAAGCGGCAATTTAATTGAGCTTGAAATGTCCCAGAACTAGTCGCTAGGGATGTTCTGGAAAGCGAATTTAGAACAGCCCTGCAACCGGTGTGCTGAAGAAGCCAGCAACGCCGCTGAGATCAACAACGTCGTCGATGATTCCCAGGGGCGTTTCTAGCAGCGCGGTTGCCTCTCCAGCGGCAATGCCGATGGTGCCGCTCACCTGCTCGAAGAAATCGGCGCCTCGATTGGCCAGGTCCACCAGGTCCACGCTAGCGGCAACTGGGCCGAAGGGCGTTGTCAGGCTGGCGTCAATCACGCCATCGGTGACGGTGGCGCTGCCGGAGAAGTTAGTCAACGTATCAAACGCCGTAGAGCTAGCCAAGGAGCCAAACTCAAACTCCACAGGGAAGGTCCCGAAGGAAGTTTCCAGGTTGAGCGTGGCTAGACCATCATCGACAGAGAGGCTGCCGGAGAGCTCTTCCAGCGGCACAGTAGCCGTAAACCCAGTGAACAGGGGCACGCTGATAAAGCCCTGGTTGAAGTCCACTGACCCGGTGACAGTGCCCGTACCAACGGGAATATCAAAAGGAACGACGGCATCATCGGCAAAATCAACGGTGCCTGCGATCGCACCGGCAGGGGTCAGCAGATCGAGCGTTAGTGCCCCGCCTGCGAAACCGACCGTACCGGTTACAGCGCCAAAGGGCGTCCCGGCGTCAACGGCAAAAATACCATCGGCAAAGGTAAAGGTGCCTTCAATCCCAGTCACAAACTGTCCCACCAGAGCGCTGGCGGTGGCGGCAAAGTCAAAGTTGTCTAAACCCAGCACAGTGTCTCCTGTGGTAATGCTGCCGTTGACAATGCCATCGTTGATATTTAAGACGCCGCTGGTA
>DATNQE010000124.1:0-2965 GCA_036702895.1 Trichocoleus sp.
GGTTGGTCAGCACCAGCACCGGCTTTTTGGTCCAGCGATCAACAAACACCCCAGCCAGCGATCCAAACAGCACCGCCGGAATGGTAAACGCAATCATGATGCCGGTTACCCAGCCGCTGATGGTCTGTCCGGGCGAGTCGAACTGGCTGGCAATAATTGCAATCATCAGCACCAGATAGACCTTGTCCGCCATCTGGGAAAAGACCTGTCCGCTCCAGAGCGTCAGAAAATTCCGGTTGCGCAGCACGGGCCAGAAGCCATGGTCAGCTTCTGTCGATTCACTCGATTCGTGTTCGCTCAATTCATTCAGGGCCAGAGGCTCTGCTCCAGGGAGGTCGCTAGCTCCATTGCCATTTGTAGTCACAGCTGCCTTGGCCAACGGTTCAGAAGGCGACAGCTCTGGTGGCTCTGTTTGATTAGTTGAGGAAATGCCGGCCGCAGGGGTTTGGCTGGCAGTTTGGGCTTTGTCCCAGTCATTCACAGAATCGGTCTCGTACTCGCGCCACATGATTCTCTAGTCGGGGCTGGACTACATACTGAAATCAGACACAGGAGCTACACGTCGAATTGAAGGTGAGCCAATCAGGCCGAACCGCCAGCGGCAAAACAGGTATCAATAAGCGCGGCTGAACGAATTGGCTGATCAAAGTGGTATTGGGCATATTGTCTCAGAAGCCGCTCAATTCGCATCCACAATTCGTGGGGTTGTCTAACGGTGCTGTCAAACGGAGTCGCTAAACCCTGGGCAGTGGTTGTTAGCTCCGGTTTGCTGAGCTGCTGCAGCAGGGCTAACTCCAGCGCCGTTAGCTGAGTCACTGCGATCGCTCTTTCTGACGATGCTGGTCCAGCGCCATTTACCTGACTACGGCCAGAAGTAGGCCCTGAAACCCCACCCGGTACCAGCGTCCGGGAGTGAACCCCTAAAGCTGTACCGTTCGCCAATCGACCGAGCTCAGCGAGATCAAAAATGCCGCCAGCAGCCGCACTAAAGCCTACTCGCCAATCAGGGTTGCTCAGATCAGGGGTAATCCCCTTTCGGGTAACGCAGCAGCTTTGCACATCGGGAGCAACCCCGTCTAGAGCCAGTAGGTGGTAAATCCCGTGAGTCAAGCAGGCCAGAATACCGGCCTGAGTACTGGCCTCAATGCGCTCTAGGTGCTCCACAAATAGATAGTAAAGCTCCGGTTGAGGATGCTCGCTCAGCGCCTGAAACAGAACCAACTCGGCCAGATACTGGCTAGCTGTGAGCTTGCCTAGGTGCTGGCTCAGGGCTGGAAAAGAGCGGACGGTCTCTGCCTGTACTAGCTTATCGAGGTGCTTGCCCTTAGCAATCAACACGTCGTTGACGACAAAGAGCGCGCTGCGGCCTCCTAAGCGAGATAGGTGTTTGCGGGCTCCCGGAGCAACTACCTTGACTAACCCCAACTCTGGGGTGAGAAGGGTCAGCAGCCGATCTGTTTCCCCCATCGGCATGGCCTTGAGGTTGATGGCTGTGGCTCGGTAGGTACGGCTCATGGGGAAAAGATCACCCTGACAAACACCCAGAAAAATGAGCTGATTTGGGGCGTTAGACCCCACACAGCTACTTGCAGAAAGCTACTTGTTGAAACTATCCGTGAATCTACCTGATGTCTATGTAAATCTATTGTAAACAGCGGTACTACTGACTGGCCTGCTGCTGACGGATGAGATCGGGGCCTCTAGAGGTGCCTAACCGCGTAGCACCTGCCTGAATCAGCGCTGCTGCCTGGTCTAGGGTCCGAATACCCCCTGAGGCTTTAATGCCGACTCGGCCCTTGGTCAATCGCTGCAGCTCCTGCACCGCCTCAACCGTAGCGCCTCCCTGCCAGCCGGTGCTGGTCTTGAGAAAGCTGGCCCCTGCATCCATACAGACCTCGGCTGCCAGCTGTAGTTCTGGGGGAGTCAACACCGTAGTTTCCAGAATGGCCTTGACAACCTGCCCGGTTTCCTCGCAAATGCTGGCTAACTCCCGGTGCACCGCGTCGCTTTGCCCCGCCTTGATCCACCCGAGATTAATGACTACATCGAGTTCGGTTGCTCCGTTTTCAACCGCCTCCTGAGCCTCATAAAGCTTGACGGCAGAGGTATTGGCCCCAGTGGGAAAACCAATCACTGTGCAGACTTGAACGGGGCGGTTGCGCAGCAGTTCTGCAGCTTGTCGAACGTGAACTGGGTAGACGCAGACTGCCGCAAAGCCATAGCGATCGGCCTCGGCACAGCCCTGAGCTACCTGCTCGGCCAGGGTAGTGGGCAGCAGCAGGGCATGGTCGATGTAGGGCGCTAGATCAATTGGAGCGGCGTCGTCAAAAGTGTTAATCATACGTCCACTTTCAGGGAGCCTCTGGGAGCCAATTTACAAAACAAGAGGGTCGCTAGCGAAAGCGACCAGTCAGTGGGCGCTTCAAGGATATGGGTCCTAAAACCCCTGTACTTTAATTCCCCTCGCACTTTACTCTAAAAGTGCCATTTTTAAAGAAGCAAAGTTTTTGTCTGAGGGCAGGGATTCGGAAAATAGCCGCTCGGGTCTTTCCCTAATCCTTGGGAACTGAGGCTTTAAGAGCCAGCGGTAGAGATCGTCTAGGCTAAAAATTAGCAGGGTTTAATGCTGGTGTTGTTGGTGCGGGCAATCTAAGAGCAGGTTTTTCTTCCGCTGCCTGCTCCATTCTGGTTTTCCTACCGTTTGTCGAGGTCTGCCGCTGTTTAGCTGACATCTAAAAGGTAAGCAAGATCTGTGTCTCAACCTTTGATATCCGCGATCATCTGCACGCACAATCGGGCTGCTTACCTGGGTGCTGCCATTGATAGCCTGTTGCGGCAGGATTGCGATTCCTACGAAGTTTTGGTAGTCGACAATGGTTCGACAGATACAACCCGTCAGATTGTTGAGGGGCGCAGCCACCCTCGGCTGCGCTATCTCTATGAACCAGTCCTCGGGCTATCTGTG
>DATNQE010000125.1:0-3906 GCA_036702895.1 Trichocoleus sp.
CCAGGGCAAGCTGCAGGCCTTCCCCCTGGAGTATCAAAACTACCTGGCCCTAAAGCAGGTGCCTGGCTTTGAAAATACCGAATTCATTCCCTTTGGCATTCCCCACAACAACCCGCTGGTCGGCTTTGCCTGGAACTCTCCCCAGCAGGAGGAAGGGCTGCGGCGCTTTGCCAAGTTTGCCCAATCACCCGAAATGGTGGCCCTGGCCCAGCAGCAGGGCTTCATCGAGACTGACTACCTGAAGCAGAACACCGCGCCGCCCGTTCCCAATGGCGAGGTGCTGCTGGCCGCCCAGTCCAACTGGAAGCAGCGCAAAGACGGGGGCCGCACCGTCTACATGGAGCTGGTAATCGACACCAGCGGCTCCATGGAGGGTGAACCGCTCCAGGCGCTGCAAGATGGGTTGCGCATCGCCGCTGGGCAAATCAATGCCGGGAACTACGTCGGCCTGGTCACCTTTGACGATACCCCCGTGCGGCGGCTGCCCCTGGCCCCCTTTGACCAGCTCCAGCATCAGCGCCTGCTAGCGACCATCGACCAGATCCGGGCCGATGGCGCTACCGCCATGTACGACGGCGCAATGGTGGGCCTAGCCGACCTGCTAGAGCAGCAGGAGCGCGACCCCAACGGCCGCTTTTACCTGGTGCTGCTGAGCGATGGCGATGTCAACACAGGCAACCGCTTCGACGCTGTGCGCGACATCATGGCCTACAGCGAAGTGCGCTTTTACCCCATCGCCTACGGGGATGTGAACATGGATGAGCTCAATGCGATCGCAGCGCTGCGCGAGTCCACCGTCAAGGAAGGCAACCCCGACAACGTGCAGACCCTGTTCAAAGACCTGTTCCAGGTGAATCTGTAAGGACCCTCATACGCCCCATGAGCAATCCCAATCAACGGCCCAATCAGCGGCTGCTGCAAATTTTGGGCCTGGGCTGGCTAGCCTTTATCGGCACCGGGGTCGGCCTACGGCAGGTGCTGCGCGGCCCCGAAACGGTAGTCGTCATCGACCAAAGCTACTGCGAACCTATCCAATGGCAGCAGCTTACCAACGCCTATACAGCCCTCTATGAGCAGTCCCAGGCCCGCCAGCTGCAAATCGAGCAGGTTATTCTCTTGAGCGATTTTGGCGAAAAAGCCCTCGATACGCCCCCTACCCCCGAGGAGGTGCAGGCTTTGGACCCCTTTGGCCGCCCCAACCCTCAGCGGCTCCAAGCTATCGCCAAGCAGTACCCAGAGGCGAGAGTCTTAACCTGTCAGGCCAGCCCTTGAGGTCTCTACTCGCACGGCTGCTGTCTCTGGGAGAAGCAAAGCAGGGGCGCAGGCACGCTACTTCTATCCTTTGAGCGACGCCCCTGCTTGCCGCCATGCTTTAGCCTTCAGCAGGCAATAAACCCGAGCAAGCCTGCTACTAGAAGGAGAAAAGCAATGGCAGCACAGCAAACCTTTTTAGAAACCATTCAAACTAAGGGCAACCTCAAAGACCTCAAAGAAGCCCGCCACGCTGCTGAAGTCGTGTACCGCACTATGCGCGACGTCATGCCCAACGAAGCAATCGATCGCGTTAGCGACGAGCTCGACGATGCTCCCGGCAATGCCGAAGACCTATGGACCGACACCAATCCTCTGGTTTACTTCCTCAGCCGAGTGCGCCCCCAGCTCGACATTAAGCCCGACAACTTCCTAGTGCGGCTACGGCAAGAGGCCAACCTCCCCGGCTCCGACGCAGAAACCATCATTAAAGCCGTTTTTTCAGCTACCAAAGAAGAACTCTCCCAAGAGCGCATTGCTGAAATTGCTAACTATTTGCCCGGCGAGATCAGCGACTACTGGAACGAAGCCTAGGCTTTGTAGCAAGTTAGAAAGGGCAGAGGGCTAAGCTCTTTGCCCTTTCTAACTTTGAACAATAAAACGCCCTTGGGCACACTTCAATTTGCCCAGCTTACAAAGCTTCCGGCTAAAAGTTTATCTGTCACGACTGTAAATCTGTAGAGTAAAGCGGACATTTTTCCTGAGGGTTTCGGAGTTAACCTCTCTATGCTTCGCGCCTTGGGTGCGTAGTCATCTCTTTTTGAGAGTAGATTCTGTCCTAAGAACAGGCGGCGCAGCCTTAGCGGTTTCAGGCGTGACTGTGAACTAGAGCAGTGAGCTACGCAGCGGGTTTGTGCTTTGCCAGCTTTAGCGCCGATACAAACAGAATTAAACCGAGAATTAGGTACAAAGCTGCGCTTGACACATACCTCAATAAGCTGCTGCCAAGAAACGCGCCTAGCACTGAGCCAGCCGCCATTAAGCCAATAAATCCTTTCTCCGGCTTAATCTCCTTCAATCTATGTTGACCTTGATATTTGAATAGACCCATCAAAATCGTTGGAATGCTGATCGCAAGGCTTAAACTGCCAGCTAGCTTGATGTCAATTCCAAATATCAAAATAATCGTTGGAATAATTAGCTCTCCGCCAGCGACCCCCAACATACTGCTAAATACCCCAATTACGCTCCCGGCTACAAATCCAGCAACAATCTTCAACAGGCCCGGTAGCTGCAAAATCCCGAGCGCAAAAATAAAGTTGTGTCCAATTAAAACAGCGCTCAGAGCAAGTAGAAAAGCAACAACAATTTTATTTAACGCCTGCTCATTGACTTGGGTTGCGTAATGAACACCTACGTAAGAGCCAATGAGAGAGCCTGCCAAAATATTGGCCACCACTGACCAATTTGCAGCGATACTTTCAACCCCAACAATGCCGCCTCGAAAAATGAGCGAAAACGACACCGTCGCCAGGCTCACAATCAAGTTGATAATTACCGCCTGAAGCATTCGGTACTGAAAAAAACTAACCAGGATGGGTAGCCGAAACTCTGCTCCCCCTAACCCAATGAGCCCTCCCAAAACTCCAACTAAAGCGCCCCAGAAAAATGCCCAGATGCTCCTCATGCACACTACGCGATTTAGTCGCTTCTACTGGTCTATCTTCCAATAAAGCGTAGATCTAAAGCAGGGAAGAAGTGCGATCGCAAGCAAAAGCCCCCGCCTACAGCCGCAAGCGGGGGCTATACACCTCAACGAGCCTACGCTCGAGCAATCGCCCGGTTCCGCTTAAAGAACTTGTACCCTAGCAAAACGCCGCCAACAACCACCAGCGCCACTTCGACTTCTGGCTCCGGAATCGGCGTGTACTCAAACACCTCACCCTCCAGCGCAGGCGTCAGTGTCGGCGACTTGCGGGCCTTCGTTGCCTGCTCCAGGGAATACGCCAGTCCCAGCAGCCGAGACTCGCTGTAGGGGCGCCCCGTCATCGACAGCGTCAGCGGCAGCCCCTGCGTGCCAAAGCCAATCGGCACTGTGATATCGGGCAAGCCCACTGAGCTAGCGAACTCAACCTGGCGTGCCGGAGCGCCCCCTGGTGGACTGACAAAGGTGGGATCGGCAATACCGGTCACTGGCCGCGCAAACGTGTTCACCGTAGGAAACACAAACGCATCCAGGCTAAGAGAATCGAGCGTATCGAGCAGCGTTCCCCGCACAAACGGCGTCAGCACCTCGGCCACCTCGACATAAGCAGGGTCGCTTAGCCCTGCCGATACCGCAGAGCGGCGCAGCGTGCCTAAAATCCGCGAAGGCGTTTCTGACTCAGCCACCTCTGGCGCTTCCAAGGCTGCAATCAGTTCTTCAATCGTCTTGGGGTAGTTGGGGCCGGTCGTTGCCAGGTACTCCTCCAAATACACCTTCTGCTCCACCGGAATGGCGGTGCCGTACAGCCCGCTCAGGGTGCGCAGAAACTCATTTTCAAAGGAAATTTCAAAGACTTCGGCCCCCAGGCTTTCCATCTTGGCCAGAGCTTCCTGTACCAGCTGGGTCACTTCCGGATCGACCCCGTTCTCCAAGCCAATGTAGTTAGTTAC
>DATNQE010000134.1:0-2259 GCA_036702895.1 Trichocoleus sp.
CTACTCAAATGCTTGATTCGAAATACTCTAAATGCAGCCTGTGCCCAGTCCTGGTGCAGCCTCTGCTCAATTGAGTGAGATAGATTAACGCTGTGCCAAAGCTTCCCCTGCCGCAATTTCAGCGGACCGTTAGCTGAGTAGGTTGAAGTAAATGGCTAAGGGCAGAGCAATAAACCCCGCCGCAATCAACGCCGCCAGTACGGTACTGAGCAGGTAAGCCGCAGGTCTAACCGCCTTGCTCATCGCTCCTAGAGACTGAAATGCACTCCAAAGACCGTGGCGCAGATGGAACCCCAGCAGCAGCATGATGGCTGGGTAGCCAAAGGCATACAGCGGCTCGTGAAACTTTTCAAAGACCAGTCGCGCAATGTCTCGCCCAGGAATGGAGCTTGGATCCCCCGCCCCTGACTCAATGGCGTAGTAGGCACCAAACTTGAAGGTCGCCAGGTGCCAAACCAGAAATGCCGCCAGTACGCTACCCGTAATGATCATGGTGCGGGAGCTGAGGCTTTGCAGACTGGGACTGCCCGCCGAGGCGTACTGCTCGTATTTAATAGGGCGGGCTCGGAAGCGGTGAACTGCAATCGTAATGCCCAGCACCGCGTGCAGCAGCACCGCCCCTAGCAGCACCGCTTCCGCAGCATAAAGCAGCAGACCCCAGTCCTCAATATGTTTTGCGTATTGGTTGTAGGCATCACTGCCGGTAAACAAAATTAGGTTGCCCGCCATATGAATGAGCACGAAGGCGGCAAGTCCTAGCCCAGTAACTCCAGTTAATAGTTTTCTGCCGATGGGGCTTTGGTAGAGCCTGAGCCACTTAGGAGCAGCGGCGCTATTTGGGGCGGCGGCAGGAGCTTCAGCGTTGGGCGGCCTGAGAGCGTCGGTCATAGGGGAGGCAGAAATACGGTTGGTGGCTAGGGATAACTCGATCCTACGCCGAATTTCTTAGAGTCACCACTATTGCGCGATCGCACCGCTGACGCGCATCCAGATGCGCTCGCTCAAAGCCTCCTTACCTCAACACTCCCGCTGCAGTAGGACTATTAGAAGGGCAAACCCCAGGGGCTGCCAGTATTCCAGCCGCCACTATATACCTGGATTTCGCCTTGGTTCTCCCCCGACGCCATGAGCTTGCCTAATCCTTGGCTTCGGGCTGGGCGGGAGCTTCGGGCGGGTTTTCGATGACAGTATCGACAGCGACGTTGAGCTGATAGCTGATGGGCTGCTCGGCGGTGGAGACTATCACAATTTCGTAGTAGCCGGTCTGGGGCAGCTCGCCCGACCAGGTGGTGTCGGTGGAGTCGGAGAGTAGGTAGGGCTCCTCGTTGGTGGGACTGGGCAGGTAGAGCGACAGCAGGGTTTCTGGGGAAGAGGCCTGCAGGTTTAGGCGCATCAGCTGGCCCGCACTGAGATTGAGGGTGTAGACGAAGCCTTCGCCAGGGTCAAGACTGCCCTGCATTTGCTGGCTGTAAGATCCGCGCTCGAACTTAATCTCAGAGAGCTTGTTTCCCGACTCCAGGGCATTGACTCGGTCCTGGGCCAGGGCAAACCAGATCTGATCGGCGGGCTGCTCTACAAAGCCGTCACTGGTGCGGCCCGGAAAGAGCTTGGCATAGCGGCCATCAGCTAAGTCGTAGAGGGCGCGGGTGCTGACGTAGCGCTGGTTGACCTGGGCTTTCCAGCGGTCCAGATCCTGAGGGCTGTAGCGGCCCAAGCGGCCCCGCGCTGCGGTGCTGAGATTTTGCTCCATGAGGGTGAGCATGTCAGATGCGATCGCATCCCACTCCGCGCGCAGTGCTGCATCCTCGGGGCTACCGGTGAGTTGGGTGCCCTGCAGCTCACTGTGGCGCTCGTAAAAGAGCTGATCGGTCAGCCGAGTGAGATAGGCTTTATCGACCCCCAGAGCGAGGGTGCGTTCTGAGAGCGCCTGCTTGCGGGACTGCTCCTCTGGGGGCAGGCTAGCCGCATCGTCACCGCCACCGCCCGTAATAGCGCCATCGCCGCTCGGGAGTATGCCCTGGTCAAACAGGTCCGACTCCACCAGAAACCACCACCCGAAAATCACCGCGCTCAGCAGCACTATTAGGCCTGCGAGGGCCTGAAAACATCCAGGGGAAGACTTAGCGCTGCGGCGACTGGTCTGCGGCGACACGTGAGTTGACGGGGCCGATGACGGAGCATAGCCTGCATTGCCAGGCGAGGCAGACTCTGTTAGCGAGATGTAGGCCGGGTTAGGCAGCTGGGGCGTGGCGCGGCGAG
>DATNQE010000155.1:0-11153 GCA_036702895.1 Trichocoleus sp.
GTTTGCCCAAAACTCATCTTCAGGAAAGACTTCTTGAAAGGCCCGCTGCACTTCTTCAGGGTTTCTGCCATTTGCGGTCAGCCGCTCGAAGACCTGCCGCTTTCGCGCTTCATCCACCTGCTGCAGCCCAGCGACTCCGCCGCTAGTCTCATTAGCCTGGGTCTGAAGCTGGTTAATGCGATCGCTAATTTCATTGACCTTAGGCGTGAGCTGCGAGTTTTGGTAGGCAATCCACCCCGTGGTGAGCACTGAAATTGCGCTGAAGATTGCCGGCAGCAGCGTTTTAACTGAAAACGCCTGCTGACGAGTAGCAGTATCTCGACTTTCCATAGGCTTTTCTACCCGTGTCATCAAAAAGCTTGGGAATGCTAGCACAGTAGAAAAGCGCTCTAAAACTATCAACTATCCACAAAAACAGTACCGCTTTGGAGGGATGCTGCCAAAATTGCTTTAAGCAACCTTGCATAATGAACTCATTACTAGGCCATCTTGCCAGAAACGGTGGGCGCTATCCACGATAAGTAGCGTCGTTCCCCGCGCAGGTAAAGCCAGGTGGGGAGCTGCTGCCCGGTAGTCGTGAGGCCCCTCAAACGCAATGCTGCCCTGTTTAAGCGCTTGATCTAGATCGTCGTATCCCATCACCACGTGGGTAAAGGCGCTGAGGTCAGCAAAGATAACCACATCTACCTGGAAGCCAGGATCTGTAAAGCAAACATCAACACATTTTGACTCAACGACCATCCAGTAGCTGCGCTCTTTTCGCGGCCCTTTGCGAATGCCGCGGAGATCGAACTGCAGCACAACTTTAGTTGGCGGCATAGCCTCTAAATTGAGCCCGCGCCGCATTGCCCACATCAGCAGCTTATCGTCCAGTTGAGGACTGCCTGGCTTATTTTGTTCCCAGCCGAAAGGTTGGGAACGCCCTGTGCTCCTTTAATGGGTAGCGTTTGCACTTCTGGCTATGACACAAAAGTGGTTTTAGTTAAGCCTCTTCAGTTAAAGGGGCAGTGTTTATCTGCAAGACCGCGCCCCTGTGGGCTACAGCAACAGCAGCAGAGCGTAGCCCCCTGCTCCCAAAGCAAAGGCCCAGAAGCGGCTTTCGCGCTCCTCGGGCAGCTCTTCCTTGAGCACGTTGAGAACGATGCCGCCGGCTAGGAAGGCAAACAGCACGGAGACTGCTGCTTCTGAGATTTCTGTGCTGCTGCCCACGGCCCAACCTAGTACCACAGCCGCTGCTAAAATCCAGCGCCCAATGTGGGAGTACATTTTTTTGTGATGTTCGCTCAATCCGTGGTCGTTGACTACAAAATGCAGCCCGATTGCGATCGCAAAAAACAGCAGGCTCATGGTGCCCGGTACCTCACGATGCACCAGCAGGTAGCCAATCAGGGCGTTGTACAGCGCAAAAGAGCCTATGTGTAGCCAAAACACCCCGCGGCTGGTGACGTCGCCCTCTCCGGCTCTTTGGCTGGAGCGCCGAGACAGCTTCGCAGCCCGCTCTAGCCCGTAAAACAACACAATCCCCAGCAGCGCCAGCAGGTAAACGTGGTGTTCCAAAAAATCGATTTCCAGGCTCGTGCTGTAACTGCGGACGGTCTGTTGCGCTTCGCTCAAATCGGGCAGTACGTGCACAAATACGTAGGCCACTGAGACGCCGCTGCTGGCCGAAAGCCAGCGGCTGCGAGGCTTCACGTCTAGAAACTTGATGTGGTTTGAAAACAGATGGATGAGCGCCAGCCCGACCGCAATAAAACCCGTTAGAACAACTATCCCGGCCGTTGGCGCAGAGGCCTCAGACGCAGCAAACATGGCAAGTAAGGCATAGAGTTGTTCTCTTCCAGTGTCGTGAGAATTGGGGTAAGCGTATTCCTTCGTCTAGCAGATATCGTCTCAGTCGGTTGGGGCTATGTGAGCAACCATGCTGACCTTTTGAATGATGCTGAGGTGGCTCTCAATCATCAGGATAGGGACGTACCAGTTGACTGGGAGCCATGCGCCAACTGTTGTTTCAAGTACCCTGCGGCTGCGGCAAGACCGTGCTAGAGCAGGCCAGAGCCTGTCAGGGGACCAACCTGGCTCAGTGGCAAGCCACTGGGGATGAAACCGTAGATATGGTGCTGGTGCACATCTCAAATCGAAAGGTCGAGTCTTTTCTGGGAGCGCTGCAGGATTTGCCGGACCTGAAAGTGACGCTGCTGCCAGCGGGGGTGATGGCGCTGCACCCTCCGGCCGATGATGCCGCCCAGCAGGTAACCCAAGTAGAGGAGCGCAGCCCCATCGAGATCTTTTTGGGGGGCCTCCAAAGCGTTGGCTCCTGGAAAGGCTTTTTAAGTTACGCTGCGATCGCAGGAATCGTGGTCTGGATTGGGCTGTTTACCAACACCACCTACTTGCTAGTAGCGGCCATGCTGATTGCTCCCTTCGCTGGCCCTGCCATGAATACGGCCATTGCCACGGCTAGGGGCGACCTACGGCTAATTGGGCAGGGGGTGCTGCGCTACTTTACAGCGCTGCTGGTGACGATTGGGGTGGCAGCTTTGCTCAGCCTGGTGCTGCGACAGCAGATTCCCACGTCGCTAATGATTGAGCAAAGCCAGATCTCAGCGGTGGCTGTGCTGCTGCCGCTGGCGGCGGGAGCCGCTGGCGCTATTAATTTAGTGCAGTCAGAGCGCAGCAGTCTAGTTTCGGGGGCGGCTACCGGCATGTTGGTGGCCGCTTCGCTAGCGCCTCCTGCCGGCATTGTGGGAATGGCTATCGCCGTTGGCCGCTGGGATATGGCGGTCAACGGGCTATTTCTGCTGCTGCTGCAGCTGAGTGGCATTAATCTGTCGGCAGCGGCCATATTTCGGATGTATGGCCTCTCGACCCAGGGGGCGCGCTACCAGCGGGGGCGGCGACGGGTGTTTCCGGCCAGCCTGGGGGTAAGTGCGATCGCGCTAGCCGCCTTACTTTCCTGGCAGTTTATCGACTCTCCCAGCTTACAGCGATCGAGCCGCGCTCAACGGGCCAATGCCGAGGTGCAGCGGGTAGTGCGGCAGTCCAGCCAGGTGGATCTGGTCGAGACCAACGTGCGCTTTACCCGCGCCAGCATTGAAGGCCAAAATACGCTGCTCTCGGAGATCTACGTGCAGCGTCGGCCCGATGCCAGCGAATCCTCCGAGGCCATTCGCAGCGAGCTGACCACGGCAATTCAAAACCGCATTTTGCAGCAGGGTTTTAACGTGACCCCCCTAGTGCAAGTGACGGTGTTAGATTCGCCAACCGCCAACCCTTAACCCACTCTCGATAGACGTGGGCCTAGCCATTTTTTTCTAAGGTGAACAGAGCTTTTTGCTTGTGCAGATAACGACGAGGAGACATGAACCCAGAGTATTCCGCTGTTTGGGATAAGACGCAGGCTATGGCCACGGGCTTTTTGAGCCTGCTGCCCAACATTGTGCTCGCCATCATCGTTTTTATTATTTTTCTGGTCGTAGCCAGGATCGTGCGAGCAACGGTCAAGCGCCTCACCCGCAATCGCCGCTACGCCCGCAATTTGGGCATGGTGCTCGGCCGACTAGCGCAGGGAACGATTGTGCTAATCGGGCTGTTTGTGTCTCTTTCAATCGTTATTCCCACGCTGCAGGCAGGGGATTTGGTGCAGCTCCTGGGAATTAGCGGAGTTGCCATTGGTTTTGCCTTTCGCGACATTCTGCAGAACTTTTTAGCAGGCATTTTGATTCTGCTAACCGAGCCATTTCAGATTGACGATCAAATTGTTTTTAAGGACTTTGAAGGCACGGTTGAGCATATCGAAACCCGGGCCACCACCATTCGCACCTACGACGGTCGCCGCATTGTCATTCCCAACTCTGAGCTGTTTACCAACTCGGTGTTGGTAAACACGGCGTTTGAGCATCGCCGCTTGGAGTACGACGTAGGCATTGGCTACGGTGACAATCTTGACGAGGCCAAGCAGCTAATTCTAGAGGCCATTGACGAGACAGAGGGCGTGCTAAAAGATCCGGCGCCTGATGTGCTGGTGGTGGACCTGGCAGAGAGTACGGTGAACGTTCGCGCCCGCTGGTGGGTACAGCCGCCACGCCGAGCTGATGTTTTGGCAATGCAGGACAAGGTGCTGACCAACATTAAAAACAAGCTGACGGCAAACGGTATCGACCTGCCCTTCCCAACCCAGCAGATTCTCTTCCACGACCAGACCGAGGAGACCGACGGCGATCGCAAGCGCCAGCGCGAGGGCTGGCCTGCTGGTAAAAAGTCGGTGCCTCAGCCCCGAGGGATTAGCGAGTCCCTGCGAGAGCTGGTCAGCTCTCGCAAAGAGGGCAACGGCCACGGGAGGGCATGAGGTAACGGAGCGCTCCTAGACTGTTGACGGGGCTTAGGCGCGAAGAAATAGACGCAGTGAACTTACCTATTTCTTCTTCTACAGAGTCTTTTGGAAGTTCGTCCATTCCAAAGGTGGACATTAGCTCCTCCCTAGGAAAGTTAACGAATTTTGCTGGATGAAATACAAATAAGTAAGCTCAACAATTTGCGTCTGAAATCATAGGAAGTATGGGAATTAGGGCCAATGAATCAGATAGCCATCATTGATGATAATGAAACGTGGCGTTTTGTCTTGGCTCACTACTTGAGGCAGCGAGGCTTCGAGGTTGAAACCTTTGCAGACCCCTCACAGTTTCTCAAGGCTGCTCACGAGTTTGACCTGGCGCTTGTCGATTTCTGCATTGCGCCCAGGCGGCATCAGCTAGATATCAATGGGGCTGAGCTGATTTGCAAGGTTAAGGCGCAGTTTGATGTGCCGCCGCTGCTGGTGTTGGTGTCTTCCTTCTTCACCGATGATATTTTAGAAGTTGCCGAGGCCGCCTGCCCAGAAGCAGATGCTTACCTGAGCAAGACTTTAGGGTTAGATGGGCTAGAAAAGGAGCTCAAGGCCCTCCTGGCTGCTCGAACCAAGACCGACAGCGTTAAAGAACTAGGGCGAGAGTTGGCGAGTTCTCGACGGGAAGGAAGTGGCTGAGGTGGGTGATCGGGTTCAGGGTATAGGGTATAGGGCGATTGAGCCTGAAACTTTTGTTCTATAGCGATAGCCACTGAAGTTAGGACGGGTGCAGGGGTGGACCTCTTGACTGAGGGCAAAGCCCCCCCAGAATTAATTAGATGTCCTAAGCAATGTGGCGACAGCTATAGATAGTTTGAATAAGGGGCTACTCCCTGCTGGTGACTTCTTCTACCTGGCCAACGCTGAAGATAAGGGTGAAGGGTTGACCTGTTTCATTTTCTAAAAAGGTTTCTAGGAGCTGCACTTGGCGAGGGGTGATAGGCTCTTGCGATCGCACATTTAGCCGCACTTCGGGTGGGTTGCTCACCCAGTTGGTGTCTATCCCCAGCAAGTCAATGCGCTGAAAGGTAATAGTGCGGTTCACCAACGCTGCCTGCAGGCTGCTCTCTAGCTGGCTCTGACGGATCAATTGAGCAAAGCTAAAGCCTAGGGGCACGAGCAAAATGGCAGTGAGCCCGATGGTCCAACCCAAGGCGCGGCGGGCTTTGCGCAGGGGGGTGTAGCCGGCGAGCAGGTAGGTGAGCATGCACGAAAGGGTGATGCCCAATAGATTTGTCAGATAGAGCAAGATGGCTCCCAGGCTCAGGCCGCTATTGCCTTGGGATAGGCCCAGACCAATCACGCAAATGGGCGGCATGAGCGCAACTGCGATCGCAGTGCCTGCTAGACTGCCGGAGACTTTGGGCTGCACCTTGGCATAGCCACTAATGCCGCCAGCGGCTACGGCAATGCCTAGATCAAGCAGGGTAGGCTGAGAGCGCGACAGCACTTCGCTGCCAAAGCTGGTGAGGCCGACCATTCGCCCTAAGGCCCAGGCCAGCCCGACGGCCAGCAGCGTGCCGACCGCTACCGAGACCAATCCCCGGCGAAACAGCAGGAGATTGCCTTCTAGCGCGCCAAAAGCTAAACCCCGAATGGGCAGCATGAGCGGCGCGATGATCATGGCGCCGATGATGACGGCGGTGCTGTTGGAGAGCAGGCCAAAAGTTGCGATCGCGCAGGAGCCAATGATCAAAATCAGGTAGCCCGCTGCCAGGCGGGACTCCTCTAGCAGCTCCTCCTGCAGCTGCTGCACCGGCATCTGCGCCGTTTGAGACTCCCTCAGGTGGCGAAAGCGATCGCGAATGCGGCCTAACCCAAACACATCCGCAGGCTCTTAAGAGCCGTTAAGCCGTTTGCTGCTGCCAGTCTGTTCGCAAAATGGCCCATAACTTTACATCCTCAAAAACGCCTGCCTTCCAGACTCGCTGCCGCAGCAGCCCCTCCTGCCCAAAGCCGTTTTTTTGCAGCACCCTGCCCGAGCCCGGATTTCTGACCATATGGTAGGCATAAAGCCGATTTAGAGCGAGATCTTCAAAGCTATAGCGCAGGATTGGCTGGAGGGCTTCGCTCATATACCCCTGGCCCCACAAATCTGCCGCCAGCCAAAAGCTCAGCTCTGCCTGGCAATGGACTGGCTCTATGGCTCTAATTTCAATCACGCCTCCCAAACCAAGCCCCCGCTTGGGCTCTAGGGCAAACGTCACCGCTTCCCCCGCTTCAAAGTCTGCTGCCTGTTTCGCAATATAGCGCTCTGCCTCACCTTCCGGGTAAGGGTGGGGCAGGGAAATCATAGTATCTGCAACCTCAGGCACACTGGCTGCTCGCTGCAGGCTTGGCGCATCTGCTGGCGTTAGCGATCGCAGTCGCAGTCTGCTGGTTTCTAGAGTAGGTTGAGCCTCCATAGGGAATTTAGTTGCTAGTAGGGCCACCTCAGCACTGGGCCCAGCACTGGTCTCAGAACCCGGTACGCCGCAGGATAGCGCCGTTGGGTTTAGCTAACGTACTGCACCGCTGTTACCGAAAGCACGCCCTCAGCCAAATCTTCTGCAATCATCGGAATCAGTATTTCCATCTGGTTGGTGTAGGTCTCCTCCCAGAGTTCCGTCAGCTTCTCGCGGGCGGCGCCGTTGATATAGAGCCGCTTGCCCCCTTCTAGCAGCACCATCGCGATCTCTCCCTCTGATTCGGCAACCGCAAAGAGAAACTGCTCACCGCTAATCTGCAGGCCGACGTGCCAGCGGCTGACGTTGTCTTCCAGCCGATTTTCGTACACTTCTCGCGCGAGTGCCCCGTTGCGCAACAGGGCAATGCGCAGCAGTTCCTCCATCTCTTCTGGCTCGCCCATTGCTCCCTCCAGTGCAGCCTTATCTACAGCGAATCTGCATAGTTATACCAAAGGATGCCCTGGATAGCGAGTAGGGCCGCTGAACTCGGCCGATTCAGTAGAATTTGAATCGGTCATGAGCGAGGTACTACTGAACCCGTGTCTAGCTAGAGCGGTAGCAGTGAGGCTATTGCGCGTGACGCTGAAGCAGCTTCTGTAGCTGGCGAGTGCGGCCTCTTTTACACAGCCACCCAGCCCAGATCCTTCGCGCGCTGCTGCGCCTGCTGCGGTACGTTGGCCGCCACAAACTGCTGATGCAGCATCTGCACACTCAGCATGTGATTGATGATAGCGTCGAGCTGAGTGCGGTCAGCGGCAGAGGTTGCGGGGGCGCTTTGTTTTGCCAACACCTGCTGCACTGCGCTGTAGTCCAGCAGCCCGGCCGACTCCACCGCGTTTTTTGATAGGTATTCAGAGGCCAACCCCTGCATTGCCGCCTGCTTCTGGGCATCGGTGTGGGAAGGCGGGGCCATAAAGGCAAACTTCTGGCGGTTGTAGAGGGCTTCGGGCAAAATGCCGCGCATGGCCTCGCGCAAGACGTACTTGTCGCGCCGGCCCCGGAACCGCATCAGCGGCGGCAGGGTGACGGCAAACTCCACTAGGTGATGATCGAGGAAGGGCGGGCGGGCCTCCATGGAGTTGGCCATGTCCACTCGGTCACCTGCCCAGCCCAGCACCTGGGACTCAAATTGGGTTTTGATCCAGACGTACTGTGCTTTATCTAGCGCATGGCGGCCATCGAGCTGATCGGGGTCGAGGGCGTGTGCGATCGCAGCTCCCGGCGAGTAGCCCTGCACCGCTGAGCGCAGTTCGGGGTGCATCAGCCCTGGTACCTGACTAGAGGCTGCCAGCCACGACTGCAGGCAGCTCGGCGTAAACCCTACGAGCTGGGTCAAGGCCGGATCGTCCAGCGGGTTTTTGGCCAGCAGGTTGCCCTGAAACAGGCGGTTGCTCTCCTGCAGCCAGGCTTCTAGATCAGCGCGCTCCTCTGGGCTGGCATCCTCCATGCCGTGGCGAATCATGTCCAGCCGCAGCTGGGGGTACCCGGCAAAGAGCTCGTCCGAACCTTCCCCCGTGAGCACCACTCGGTATCCCGCGTTTTTAACGTGTTCGCTGAGCAGCAGTTTGGCAATGGTAAAGGTGTTGTAGATGCTGCGCTCGGTGTGCCAAATAGTGCGGGCAAAGTGGTCGTACAGCTCGCCGCCGCGAATGGTGACAATATCCTGCTCGGCCCCTACGGCAGCCGCCATCTCCTGCGAAATCGCGGTCTCGTCGTAGTCGGCATCGTCAAAGCCAACGGTAAAGGCTTTCACTGGGGCCTGCTGACAGGCAGCAGCGATGCCCAAAATCGTGCAGGAGTCGATGCCGCCCGAAAGGTAGCAGGCCACGGGCACATCGGCCTCCAGCTTGAGCTGAATGGCATCAATAAAATGACGGCGCAGCTCTTCGATATAAAATTCGTCGATATCCTGACGGGGTGGGGCGTCGTCCACCCGGGGAAAGTTCAGATCCCAATACGTCTGGGTGCTGATCTTAATGTCGTCGTCTCGTCGTTCGACCATCAGCATCTGTCCCGGCTGCACGGCGTGTATCCCGTCAAAAGCAGTGGTGCCAGGTACCATGAGCTGCATCAGCTGGTGGTAAAGCCCCTCAGGCGCAATCCTTCGCCGCACCGCGGGGTGGGCAAAGAGCGCCTTGATTTCAGAGCCAAAGACCAGACCTTCTGGGGTAAGCGTCCAGTACAGCGGTTTGACGCCGAAGCGATCGCGCACCAGGGTCAGGCGGTCGGTCTCCCGTTCATACACCGCAAAGCCAAACTCACCCCGCAGGTAGCTCATCGCTTGCTCTAAACCAAAGCGATCGCACAAGTGCAGCAGCAGCTCAGTATCGCTCTTGGTGGCAAAGCGGTAGCCCCGCGAGGCCAGGTCGGCACGGATGCGCTTGTAGTCGTAGAACTCGCCGTTGTGGGCAATCATCACCTGCCCGTTGGCCGACATAAACGGCTGACGACCTCGCTCTGGGTTGAGGTCAATAATCGCCAGCCGAGCATGGGCAAAGCCTACCCCGCGATCTTGCATAGCTTTCCAGCCGCAGCCGTCTGGCCCCCGGTGGTCCTGAATGGCCGCCATCGCCACCAGGGTTTCCGGATTAACCGGACGGGCTGGATCACGATGAAAGACGCCGCCAATGCCGCACATACAAAAACCTCGCTGCTTGAACAGTTTTTTCCGTGGAAATCCCCTACGGTCAAAAACAATCTTTTGGTAATTAGAAGGTTAAGGAGGAATAAAAAACATTGACTTAAGCATTGATGCTAACAAACGTGAACTGCTTCAAAGGTTGAGGGTTAGGGCACTCTAGCTGCTGCTAGCCCGGTTACTAAATAGCTAGCTCAACCGTTGAAACATGTTCTGGATGTAGAAGAATGATTAAGCATTGGCGCGAAAGTTAAAGCAAAATCCCTTTAATCCCTGTCTGTTTCAACGCTCCTTTAACCCGTTACTTCCTCACATCCAAAACCCTTTACCCTAAACCCTCATACATATCCAACTATGACCTTCTCAATCGTGGCCTGGGACGCTAAAACCCAAATGACTGGGGTGGCCGTAGCAACCAAACATTTAGCTGTCGGAGCGATGGTGCCCCATGCAAAATCTGGTGTGGGCGCGATCGCAACCCAGGGCCAGACCAATCCCCTGCTGGGCATCCACGGCCTGCAAGTTCTGGAGCATCGCCAGTCTCACCCATTAACGACCGAAGCGGTATCTGTCCAGGATGTGATTGCGGTGTTGATGAGGAACGACCCCGATGCTCACCAGCGCCAGGTGCATTTGGTAGACCACCACGGCAACACCGCCGCCTGGACCGGGCAGGATTGTGTCGGCTGGGCCGGACACCAAACGTTTGAGGGCTTTTCGGTAGCGGGCAATATGCTGGCTGGAGAGCAGGTAATCACAGCGATGGCGGCAGCGTATCAGGCCCACCCGGAGCGGGAATTTTGCGATCGCTTAATTCTGGCTCTAGAGGCAGGCGAAGCCGCCGGGGGCGACAAGCGCGGTCGTCAATCCGCCTCGCTCTACGTCATGCACAAAGACGTCTATCCCCATTTAGATCTGCGCGTTGACCACCACCCCGACTCGGTTGCCCAACTGCGCTTTCTCTACGAGGAGTCTCGCAAGGACTACTACCGCTCCTTCCGCCAGACCATGCCGCCCCAGTGCCGCTTTACCCACGCCATTGTGGCGAGTCAGTTGACCGGCCAGTTGGCAAATCAGATAGCGGGCCAACTAAATAATCAGCTAAACCCGCTGGGCCAGCCGTCAGCAGACCCCAAACCCACTAAGGTCGAAGCCCTGTCTGCCTAATTTGGATAAAAATTGCCTTTAAAGAGGCCTTGTTTCTGTAATCGCAATACTGTTGGCCCGCTCAATTGCTCCTGCGGTTACGGCCTCTACAGCTGCGCACGCGTTAGGCATATCGTTCGTTGCGGTTGCCCTTCCCACTGCGTGTACTCATCAAGGGGATCACAGGGCATCGCCATGCCCAAGGAAAACGCCGTGATTACAGTACGTATGCCCTAAGCGAGCATTGCTAGAGGCGCGAATTTCAATCCACCCCACCCGCTGGCGATCTTTGGCAGCGGGCTTTTTATTGCTGATAAGCAGCAAGCTTAAGTTCTGGCTTAAGAGCCTAATCTTCGGTTGTTTAGCCCAGCTCAAAAAGAGACACTAAGCCTTAATCTCTGGCATTAACTCATAAAGTTCAGCCCTTGCGAAAACAAGGTGGATGAAAACTGATTGGGGCAACCAAAGCCAGAGCAGGGGCACTTGTACCCGCAGTGATTACTGGGACAAAAGCTAGGTTCGGTTGTTCAACACCATTTTC
>DATNQE010000165.1:0-7815 GCA_036702895.1 Trichocoleus sp.
CGACGCCCACGAAATCGACAAGATCCCAACGACGCTGGAGCAGTTTTTGGCCCGCAGCCGTACTTTGCTGTTTCTCAGCACCCGCGATGTCAGCCCCCAAATCGCCCGGCCAGTGATCATGCTAGATGTAGACCGGCCCACCACCGCAGAGCAGGCGGCGCTCTGGCAGCAGCACCTGGGAGCCGCAGTCGATGGTGGGGCCTTGGCAGGGCAGTTTAACTTGAGTGCGATCGCAATCCACCAAATCGCCCAGACCGCCCTGCAGCAGTCCTACTCCTCACCCGATGGCCTCTGGCAAGCCTGCTTAGCTAAAACCCGCCCCCAGCTCGATCGCCTGGCCCAGCGCCTCGATACCAAAGCCACCTGGGACGACATCGTGCTGCCCCCCGAAGAAATGTCCCTGCTCCGCCAGATCTCTGCCCAGGTGAGCCAGCGCAGCACCGTCTACCAGGACTGGGGCTTTGACCAGCGTATGAACCGGGGCTTCGGCATCAGCGCTCTGTTTGCTGGCGACAGCGGCACCGGCAAAACGATGGCCGCCGAAGTCATCGCCAACGATCTGCGCCTGAACCTCTACCGCATCGACCTGTCCTCCGTCGTCAGCAAGTACATCGGCGAAACCGAAAAGAACCTGCGGCGACTGTTCGACGCTGCCGAAGACGGCGGTGCCATCCTCTTCTTTGACGAGGCCGACGCCCTCTTTGGCAAGCGCAGCGAAGTCAAAGACAGCCACGACCGCTACGCCAACATCGAAATCAACTACCTGCTGCAGCGCATCGAAGCCTACCGGGGCCTGGCCATTCTTGCCACCAACCTGAAAAGCTCCCTCGATACCGCCTTTATGCGTCGTCTGCGCTTTGTCATCACCTTTCCCTTCCCCGCCACGCCCCAGCGCCAGGAGATGTGGCAAAAAGCCTTCCCTGCCTCGGTGCCTCTGGAGTGCCTGGACTATGCCCGCCTGGCGCGCCTGAACCTGACAGGCGGCAACATTCACTCTATTGCCCTCAACGCCGCTTTCTTAGCCGCCTCCGCAGGCACCCCCATCACCATGCCCCTGGTGCTCACCGTCGTCCGCACCGAGTTTCGCAAGTTGGGGCGGCCCATCAATGAGGCCGAGTTCCGCTGGCAAGAGCCCGCTGCCGCAAGGAGTTAGTTATGGACGTTAACCTGCACATCGAGCGCCTGGTGCTAGAGGGCATTACCCTTACCCCCGCCCAAAGACGGCAGCTCCAGAGCGTCGTCACAACCGAGCTTAGTCGCCTCATCACTGAGAGCGGCCTAGCTGAACACCTGCACGCTCAAGATACTGCCTCGGTGCTGGCCGCAGGTCCAATTCAAGTCTCCGACCAGCCCGACCCCAACCAGCTCGGCACCCAAATTGCCCAAGCTCTCTACCGAGGTATCGACCAATGACGCGTCAAGCCACTGCCCAAGTTCAGCAAGTTCCAACTATCAACCCGCTCTCCCAGGGTGGCATTTTGCAGCGCAAGTGCGGCTCCTGCGGACAGCACAAACCCGGTGGGGGAACCTGCGCCAAGTGTCGGGCAAATAAAGCAGAACCGTTTGCTCCCGCTTTGCCAGTGATTCAAACCAAGCTAACGGTGGGCGCACCCAACGACAAGTATGAGCGGGAAGCAGATCGCGTCGCTGATCAGGTCATGCGCATGCCTCAACCTCAACTTCAAGGGACGAGCCCCAAACGCGCGAACAGGGAAGTTGGACAGGAACAAATTCAGACCAAACGCAATCGTTTGGCTGGACCAGACGGAACTGAGGTGCCCTCCAGCGTCCACGAAGTGCTGCGCTCCCAGGGGCAACCCATGGACCAGGCCACCCGCACATTCTACGAGCCGCAGTTTGGTCGTGATTTCAGCAATGTGCGAGTGCACACTGACTCCCGCGCATCGGAATCAGCTCAAGCGATCAATGCGAAAGCATACACGTTTGGGAATCAGATTGTCTTCGGAGCCAACCATTATCAACCTCACACGTCGAACGGGCGTCGGTTGCTTGCCCACGAGTTGACTCACGTAGTTCAGCAGGGAGGTGCCACCGTTCCGGAGTCTCGTTTTCAAGTTAGTGGAAATAACGGGCTTGAGACAAACCCCAAGGGGATTGGAGAAACAGCCGCCCACACTCCACAGACCTCCGCTGACACAGCAGGGGCCGCCGTGCGCCGAGTGATTGAGCTCCGCCCGCCGGGTGCCGGTGAAGCTTCGGCCTTCGGCCGTGCGAACGAGCTTGTCGATCGGCTCAATGCAACCTCTGTCGCGGTGAGCTACTCTTTAGCCGCAGATGGCCGGACGCTCGAATATGAGCTTATCGACGGAGCGACCCTAGACGCCTTCGACCGCATGATGACCAGGTTCATCGACGAGGCGCAGGTGATCCCATTGCGATTGATCACCAGCGCGGGCCTAGTTCAAGGCGGCGGCGGGACCTTCGTACCGCTCACTGGCGACAGCTTCATCACAGGGTACGTTGACCTCGACGATCTTTTGGGCAGCAGCGACATCGGCTTCAAGCTGTTGCTGGGCCACTTCATTACCGAGCGACTCCAAGTCAGAGACTACGCCCGCCGAATCGGGACAGCGGGACTCGCTCCGCTCTTCAACAACGCCCACGCAAGGGGGCGCGAAGCCGAGGCCGAGCTGCTCCAGGATTTGCTCAGCGACCCCAGCATCGCCTTCCACTATGACGAGCTTAAACCGGACGGAACGACCTTCGTGCGCGCATTCCGGAGCCGAGACGAGGGATACCGGGTGTTCTGGGTGATTCGCGGTCATGGCGTCAGGGCCAGGATCTCGATCACCGACATTCGGGTCGTCAATGGGAGCCGAAGCTTGTCGATTGAGGATTTCATCGCCGAGCGGGCAGCCGCTCCGGTGCCAGCAGGGCCTTGAGCCAGCAGCTGCTATGGCGAGACAGCATAGGCGCATAGGAGCCGACCACGCTACAGACCTGCTTGCCACTGAACGAGAAGAATGAGCTGCGAATAAGGAGTTACTGTAAAAATGCGATCGCAACCCCAAGCAAAAAACGTACCCCCTAATAACTCGGCAGAATCAACAGGGGGGTTGCAGCGACGCCATCAGCAACGGATGTCTGCTGCCCCTACCTCTACGGTGGCTCAAGCCTCAGCAGCTTCCCTTAATTTCAGTCGAGTCCCGCTACACTCTTCGAGTACTCCTATCGTTCAAACCAAGCTTACGGTTGGCTCTCCAAACGATAAATATGAGCAGGAAGCCGATCGAGTGGCCGATCAGATCATGCGGATGCCTGCCCTTGATCAGGCTGTAGGCGGTGTGCGATGGTCAAAGACCGGCCCTCAAGGGCCATCGCAACTCCCAACAATTCAGCGTAAATGCTCTCAGTGCGACGAAGAGCAGAAGCTTCAGATGAAGGAGGTTCCAGGAAGTACACCTGAGGTGACGCCTGCGATCGCATCTCGAATACAGTCCTTACAGGGCAGCGGGCAACCCCTATCAAACTCTGTTCGCAGTTTTTTTGAACCCCGCTTTGGCCAAGACTTCTCCCAAGTCCGAGTTCATACCGACAGTTCAGCTCAAGCCTTACAGGCTAAGGCTTACACCCTAGGTAGAACCATTGTGTTTGATTCAGGACAATACTCACCTGATACCGCCAATGGAAGAAAACTACTGGCCCACGAGTTAACTCACGTAGTTCAGCAGCGGGGAGTAAGCCCGCTTACTAATTCCAGTGAACTGGCATCAAGCTCAACTAACCCTACGGTTCAAGCAAAAGCCTCTGCAAATAGCTCAGGCTCCATTATTCAAAGAGCCTGTGGCTCAGCAGCCATTGGCACTCCTGCAGGCTGCGTAAACTTGCTCGACGGAGTACTTGTTTCAAGTCCAAATTTGTTTAAGTTCAAAACGGGCTGTGATGAGTTCGAAGCAGGTCAAGATGCTGCGCTGGCAAGCTTTGCTCGGAGCCTACCATCCTCAGCAACTATTGAGATTCATGGGTATGCCAGCACGCTCGGTTCAGGAACAGCTAGCGGGCGTGCCCTCAACCAGAGTCTAGGCTGCGCTAGAGCTTTAGCCGCAAGAGATGCATTGACTGCCCCTAGCCCTGCTGGCGGCGGTCTATCCAGCACTCAAATTACCAGCCTTGTAAATCATGGGGAAACGCCGGGTCCTGCAGATGAGCGGCAAAGTGTTGTTATCCAAGCTAATATCCCAGCTCCTCAACCTACCGTACGCAGTGCTAATGTCTCAGCCGTTAGCTTCCTAAGCTGTGCCCCCTGCAATCCATACACTGATGACGGGACAAGAGGAGTTTCTCCGCCCGCCACGGAACCCTCATCTGGCTTCAGGATGAAGCACAGTCTTATTGCCTCGTTTACGACGACAGATGGTGTTCACATTGACTCTGGTACGACTACAACGGCTAGAGTTGCAACCGCAGGTGTAACAGGCTTTTGCGGCACAACTGGTCCAGCCCATGTTCTGACTAGCCGAGGACCATTCGGCAACAGAGTTATCCCAGCTGGCGCTCATGGAGAAGGCGTAGAAATCAGCGGTCAGTTTGTCACGCAGCTTGGTGCTACCGTACCGGCTACTTTGCCAGGGGCTCCCTGCGGATTCTTGGGTACTAACAGCATGATTCCGCCTATTGCCAATCAGTTCCGCATGAGGCTCTTCGCTGATGGGCATGTAGAAAGTGAATTTGTTTCAGCCAGTTCATTCCCCTTCCATTACCTCTATGAAAATGGAAGCTTAAAGATGTCAGGTGGTAGCCCAGTCTCTCCGCTAGTTGACTTCAACGCTTGGGCTACTAGTACCGGCATTCCTTTAACTCCGGCACTCGCTGGCTTCAAGGCTTTGAGAGAAGCCTGTTGTGCAGGTCAAATATACCTACCCTGCAACTCAATTTGCGTTGGAGGGCTATCCGTTCCTCTGCCAATTCCCGGTAATGCAACACGCTGTGTGTCAGATGGTGCAACGAAATTAGTTACACCTTGTCCTTCGACCTGTGCTCCAGCAGGAGGAAGCTGTAGCGTTTTGAGTCGCCCGGCAAACCCCTAGTAAGGATGCTTACGGAAGACAAGTCAGCTTACGAAAGTAATCCTGTTTCCCTAAGTTATAAAGTGCGATAAGTCTTCTACAAGGAGTAGAAGGATAGCCTTATTTAAGGGCGTTTAATGACTACTTAAAGATGACCCGCGTGGGTACTGTCGTTCGCTTCAAGGCTTTTCCATACTTAGAGCTATGAGATAACTCATAGCCAAAAGATTTTCCCACTTCATTTATCGCCTCAGGTGAGAACCTTGCCGTTCTCGCCACTGTTTCGCCTTAGTGAGTAACCCCTATGACTTCTTTTCCGGGTTCACCACGTCTGCTTAAAGGGGCCATTATCGGCATGGATCCGATGAATCCTCTGGCCAGCGTCATCATCTTTCAGTACAACCCCGAAACCATGAGCCGCCAGATCGAGGCCCGCACGATGGGGGGCGAGGAAGGAGCCCGGGGCGAGGCGCTGCGGCTCTCGGGGCCGCCCAAAGAAACCATTAGCCTCAGCGTGGAAATTGACGCCACCGATCAGCTAGAGCAAACCAATCCGATTGCCATGGCAGCAGGCGTCTACCCCACGCTATCGGCGCTGGAGATGCTGCTTTATCCCAAGAGCAAGGCGGTGCTGAAAAATATTGCGCTGGCTCAGCTTGGCAATATCGAAATCATTCCTCCCGAGGCCCCAATGACCCTATTTGTCTGGGGGCCGCAGCGGGTAGTGCCGGTGCGGCTGACCAGCTTCAGCATTACTGAGGAGGCATATGACACCCTGCTCAACCCGATTCGAGCCAAGGCCGATCTGTCTTTACAGGTGTTGAGTTACCACGATTTGAAGCTGGACAGCGCCGGTCACAGCATCTTTATGGTGCACCAGATCGCCAAGGAGGCGCTGGCCACGGCCAATGTGCTTAACAGCCTGCAAAACACGGGCGTGTCGCTGCGGCTGTTCTAGCGCGGCCTTGATTTGACGCCCTGCAGTTAACCACCATTCCAGGATGAGGCCATGTTCCCCCGCACCAGTCGCTACGCCCAAAACGAGACCGCCCAGCTCACCACCACCGACGGTCGGCAGATTGTCTATCTGAGGCGGCGGTTTCTACCGAAGACCGTACCTCCAACTCAGGCTGAGCACACCGTAGTTGAGGGCGATCGCCTTGACAACATCACGGCGCAGTATTTGGGCGACCCGGAGCAGTTTTGGCGGATTTGTGATGCTAACCGGGCGATGCATCCTGACTAAATGACGGCCCGGGTTGGTCAAGTGCTCGAAATTCCGCTGATTCTGGGGAGCTAGCCATGTTTGACCAGGGTGTGCGGCTGCAAATTTTGATTGGGGCAACGGTGCCTGTACCCGCGCCTTACCAGCTCATGGACGCGCTGACGACCGTTGAAGTTGAGAATAACGACCGAGATTTTGACGGCTTTAAGCTCAGCTTTGCCCTCACCAAAACAGCGCTGCGGGACTTTGACCTGCTCAGCGGCGATTTGCTAGAGCCCCCCAGCCGAGTGATTATCGCTGTGACCGTGGGCGTGCTGCCCCAGGTGCTGATCGACGGCGTGATTACGCGGCACGAGGTCACGGCCAGCACGCGGCCAGGGGCCTCGGTGCTGCACGTCTACGGGCGTGATATTTCGCAGCTGCTGGACCTGGAGGAGCGCAGCGCAACCTACCGCAATCAGGCCGACTCGGTCATTGTGCAGCGGTTGCTGCTCGACTATCCGGCCCTCAAGCTTGTGCCCGACGTCACGTCTACGGAGGATTTTCCGGTGGAGACCGATCGGGTGCCCAGCCAGCAGGGCACCGACTTGAGCTACATCCGAGCGCTGGCGCTGCGAAACGGCTTTGTGTTCTACATCGAGCCCACCGTGGTTCCCGGCATTAACACCGCCTACTGGGGGCGGGAGAACCGTCTTGGGGCGCCGCAGCCAGAGCTGGCGATCCATCAGGACTCCCAGGCCAACGTCGATGAGCCGATGAGCTTTGCCTTTGATGCCCTGGCAGCAACGGACCCGGAAGTCAGCATCCTAGAGCCCACTACCCGGCTGCGCATCCCAGTTCCTGTGCCCGTTAGTCCACAGCCACCGCTGGTGACTCGGGCAGGACGGCCGCTGCGGCGCACCATTCCCCGGGGAACGGCCAACCTGAGTTTGACCCAGGCGCTGTTGCGATCGCAAGCCGCTACCAGCGACGCCGACGAGGTGGCAACCACCCAGGGCGAGGTCGATACCGTGCGCTACGGCCATGTACTGCAGGCTCGGCGGCTGGTGAAGGTCGTTGGCGCCGGGAGCACTAACAGCGGCACTTACTACGTCAAGCGCGTTACCCACCGGCTCAGCCGGGGGCAGTACAAGCAGAGTTTTGAGCTCACCCGCGAAGGCCGGGGAGCGTTGATCTAACCAGGAGCACCGCCATGACCCCCCAAGGCCCCCCCTTCTACGGCAAGTACCGCGGCATCGTCAGCGACAACCAGGATCCGCTTTTCCTGGGCCGCATCAAAGCGAAAGTGTCTGACGTCTTCGGCGACGAGGAAAGCGGCTGGGCCCTGCCTGCCCTGCCCTACGCCGGTAATCAGGTGGGGCTGTTTCTGGTCCCCCCTACCGATGCCCACGTCTGGATCGAGTTTGAGGGGGGCAACCCCGAGTACCCAGTGTGGACCGGCTGCTTCTGGGCCCAGGGGGAGGTGCCTGTCCTGCCCGCCCTGCCCGCCGTCAAAATGCTCAAGACCGACGTCGGCACCCTCACTCTGGACGATACGCTCGGCATTGGCGGCATCACCCTGGA